>JAQTUZ010000001.1 GCA_028707065.1 Patescibacteria group bacterium
GGAGTGATCTTAAATCACTCCTTTTTTTCGGCAAAAAACCAACTCCCAATTAACCCTGTTTTTTTTCAATCTTAGACTGTTTCTTGATCATAAATTTATTCGCCGCGACCCGCGTCCGAAACGCTCCGATAATCATCACTATCGACATTTTTGGCCGGCCCGGGCAAAAAGTCCGGCGGGAAGCGATCGTCCTTGAAAAAACAAGACTGACAAGATTTTTAAAAGCCACGGATTATAAACCCGTGGCTTGATCACTGAAGATTGTTTTCATTTTTTGAAAACGATCTTTTTTGTTTGCGCGCCGACTCGGCAGAAATATACGCCGCCGGAAAGGCAAGAAACGTCTTTTCCCCAAGAATATTCTCCCGCCGGGAAAGGCTGGTCGAACAATTCAAGCGCCTTCTTGCCCCGCAAATCATAGATTGCCGAAGCGATGCTGGCCGGCTCGGCAACGTTAAATTTGACGGTCAGCCTGTTGCCGGCGATAAACGGAAAAAATTCTCCGGAAATCGCCGCGGTTTTATGATCTTGCCTCAAGCCGACTGACGGATTGTACTCCCTGGCCCCGATATCGGGCGCGGCGCCAAAAAATCGGAGTCCGACATCCAGACCGGCATCAATGCAAGCGCTTTTACCCTGTAAACTCAAAGTAGAATCGACAAACAGGGGATCGGTAAAAAGCACTTTCTCTTCGCCGTTAAAAATTGCGCCGAAAGAATTATCCAGTACGCCGATATCCGAGTATCTGGCTCTAATCGTCAGGGGAAACTCCGCTCTGATGGCCGTCTGCCGCCCTTCCCAGATGATCGAATTGGTCATGGCAATGTTAAGAATTGCCGGACCGAGCGTGAAACAATATAAACCTGGTTGGGCATTTCCACCGGCTGAATTGTTGGCAATGGTCGAATTTATTACCTGCCAATTCGCCTCGGCGCTGCTAGCGGTTTGATTATAGATACCGATGGCGGAATTGCCGCCGATAATGCTATTGACGATGGCCACCTGCGTCTTCGTGGTATCCCAATGCAAGAGCTCCAACACTCCGCCGGAACTTTCGCTGTTGGAAGAATTCCTGATCGCGCAATTCATCAGCCCGAAAAAATTGACCGAATAAGAGTGGCAGAATACGCCCACCGCGCCGCAAAACCTCCGGCCGTTAACAATCGTCAGCCCGTCCAAGATCACGGCATTCGTATCATCCGTAAAAATGGAAACGTAAAAGACAGCATCCTTATTCTGGCCGTCCAAGATCGTCGGATTATTTACCGGGTCATAGCGGGAAAAATCTTTATCCCACGAACCTTGGATCATCACTTTTTTTGACGAAAAAAGGAAAAGAGTGGCGTTTACCAAATACCTGCCGCCTTCCACCCGAATGACCGATCCCTGGGGCGCGGAATTGATGGCGCCGGCCAGATCTCCGCCCTGCCGCACGACAACGCTTGCCGGGGTCATAAAACTATTGGGCAAACTGCCCAACCGATACTCAAAAAGATTCACGACTTTGTCACTGTCACTGTCCCCGAAGGCATCCTTAGGATCGCCGGGGTCAAGGCCGCGGATTTTTTCCCACCAATCGGGCATCAAATCGCCGTCGCGGTCAGAACTGTCAACCGTTGCTTCTTTCGCCAAAGCAACATTGTTCAGTCTTTTTGCCGCTGACAAAGAATTTATTTCCGCCCGATGCTTCAGGATCAATACGCTATCCGCGGCCTTAATTTGGGCCAAATCAACCTTTGCGGCGCCGATGGAAACAAAAAGAAGAAGTGACAAGAAACAGGAAATCGCGAGCTTCATACCCGCCTCCTTTTTTTAAGTTATGGGTTTTGTTTTCGGACTTTTTTGCTCGATTTTAAAGAGCAAAAGAACCTTTTTTGTTATCAAACCTTACCGCTTTCGGCAAGCTTTGTCAATTAAAAATCCGGAGGATTATCTCTTAAAAATCCGCCTACTGCTTGCGGCACGATCGTCTCTGGCCGGCCCGGGCAAAAAGTCCGGCGGGAAAACAGTTATCTCAATACAAAAATAAAAAAGCGAGGCTGCAATGTCCTCGCTTTTGAAATTATCCCTTTCGCCCGGCGACATTGATTATGACGGCGGCAATTGCCCAATCTTTTAAGATTTCCGGCTCGCCGCCGGTATCGTCAGTTCTTTTTATTGCTTCACGGCACTCTCCCCATCTTGTCTCCCAGCGGTATTCGGTTGCTCCGATCAGTCCGGCCAGTTCCGTACGATCCGCCTCGGCCTTGGCCGCGGCAAATTTCTTTTTGTACGTTTGCAGCAGCGTATAGGTCGTTCTGAGCCTTTGGGGAAGATAGCCGACAACCCGGCGACTGCCGTTTTTAAAATCTTTGGCCGATTTTTTGCTCGGCGGAATAAGAGCTTTTTTCCCTTTGGCCAGCAGACGATTTTCGTCGCCAATAATTTTATTTAGGACACCCACATTCCCTCCTTTTTTAAACCTTGTTAAACATGCGGATTTCCCCGCCTGGATTTTTTTCTCCAGATCATCCAAGAATCATCGACACAAAGAGCCATAATGTCATCGCGCGAACATTTTCCCAGCTGCGGTTCTAACTGCAGCTGCAGAGTTTCTATAATGGTCCGTTTTTTCTCTGACTCAACCATCTTCCGGATTTCATTTGCGGCTTTCAAATCCCTGTACTCAATCCAAAGCAGCCAAATTTTTCTCAACTCTTCCGGCAGAAGGCCGGCCCTTTTCCGGCCGTTCTTGAAATTCAGCGGCGGAGTCGGCGCCTTAATGTTCGCTTTGCTTATTCGCTGCGAATCATCGGCTAATTCCCTGAACGCCTGGCTCAACGGGTTAGTCCCTTCTTGCTTCACGTTTTCCTCCTCTTTTTTTTCCGGGTTAGTTAAATAAAAAATTACAAATATCTCCATCGCTGATAACGTATTCTTTGCCCTCCGTTCTGATCAAGCCTTTTTCCCGGGCTTTAGTTTCGCCGCCGACCGCGACAAAATCTTTCCAATTGATTATTTCAGCGCGGATGAATCCTTTTTCAAAATCGGTATGGATTTTTCCGGCAGCCTCGGGCGCGGTCGCGCCTTTATGAACTGTCCAGGCTCGGGTCTCGTCCGGCCCGGTGGTAAAAAAAGTGATCAGACCGAGCAAGCGATAAGCTTCGCGGATCAATTTGTCCAAGCCGCTCTCGTTCAAACCCAGCTCTTTAATATACTCCGCTTGCTCATTTTCGGGCAAGGCCGCTATTTCCTGTTCTAATTTCGCATTCAACTTAATGGTATTCTGCGGCCACTGAACAAGATCGACCGGGGCTTCCGTGTCGGAAATATTCAAAACATACATGATCGGCTTGGCAGTCAGAAAACAATTTTGCTTGACGATTTTTTTATCATCTTCATCTGATTCCATTTTCCGAATCGGCTGTTCCGATTCCAGGGCGGCTTTAATTTTGCCGAATAATTCTTTCAATTTTATTTCTTCTTTTTTCCCGCTTTTGGCCGAGCTCTCGGCATTGCGATAAAGTTTTTCCGCCACGGCAAGATCGGCCAGGATCAATTCCGTATCGATCGTGGCGCGATCCTCGTCCGGATTTATTTTTCCAGGCACATGGATAATGTCGGAATTTTCAAAATCCCTCACCACCTCGCAGATCGCGTCGCACTCCCTGATGTGCGACAAAAATTTATTGCCCAAGCCCTCGCCTTCGTTGGCGCCTTTGACCAGGCCGGCGATATCGATGAATTCGATCGTCGTATTAATGATTTTTCCCGGCTTAGAAATTTCCGCCAACGCCAAAAGCCGTTCGTCAGGAACTTTGACGACGCCGACATTGGGGTCAATCGTGCAAAACGGATAATTTTCCGCCGCGACCTGCTTTTTAGTAATAGCGTTAAATAAAGTGGATTTGCCCACATTGGGCAAGCCGACAATACCGATCGAAAGAGACATTAAAATTTATTTTACGATTAATAATTATGAGTTATCTTATAATACCTAAAGAAATAAAGCAATAATTCGTTGATTATCGGCGAATTTGCCTTTTCCCCGAAACTTTGAACCAAAGATTGCGGCGTGGTATAATTAATAATGTATTCGAATTTCTTTTAAACGGTAATTTTATAAATTTAACATAAAATTATGACTTTAAAAAAATCTGCAAAAATTGGCGGCAACAAAGCAAGACCTGGAAAAAATTCCACTTTAAACTGCCAACCGGATAATCTTAGCCGCGGATCGGTTAAAATGGGTTTGATGCTTGCTCTCGTGATCATCGCCGTCGTTTTGGCGTTCGCGGCCGCGGCTTATTATCTGTATCCGCAGTTAGCCGGCATTAAAAAACCGGCGGCGGAAAAAAATGCCGCCACCTCGACTCCGGTCACCATCACCTATATCTCCAATCAGCCTCTGGTCGATCCTACCGACGCGGCAATCATTAACCTGGATAATATTATCGCCGATTTCACCAAACAAACCGGCATCAAAGTCAACCGGATCAAGCCGCCGCAAGCGGTGGAAAATTATTCCGACATCAGCATCTATTTGCGGGATATTCTCCGCTCGGATCAGTCCAAGTTCGACGTCACGATGGTTGATGGCCCGTGGACCGGCATGTTCGCGCCTTATATGCTTGAGCTTACTCCGTATTTTAAAAATCGGCTGACGGAATTTTTTCCTGAATTGATCGCCAACGGCATGGTTGACGGGAAATTGATCGCCATACCGTATTTCCAGGACATGACCGTTTTGTTTTACCGTACCGATCTCTTGAAAAAATACGGCTATGCCAATCCGCCGCAGACCTGGGATGAATTGGAACAAATGGCCAAAGTGATCCAGACCGGCGAAAGAAAAATCCACGATAATTTTTGGGGCTATGTCTGGGCGGCCGATGAAAGCGAATCTTTGACTTGCACCGCCCTCGGGCTGCAGGCTTCCTATGGCGGCGGAACCATCATCGATAACGGAGTGATCACGGTTGACAATCCCCGCACCGCCCAAGCTCTGGAAAAAGCCATTGGCTGGATCGGAACAATTTCTCCGCCCAATATTTTAAAGTCCACCGAAGACGACATCATCATGGCCTGGGATATCGGCAACGCGGCCTTTATGCAAAACTGGCCCGATTCTTACCAGATCAGCGAAGAGTCCATAATCAACGGCGAATACCAAATAACCGCTCTGCCTTCGGGCGGCTTCAAGCATTCCGGAGTCTATGGCGGAGAATATCTGGGCATTGACAAGCGCACGGCGCATCCTCGCGAGGCGGCGATGTTTTTGCAATATATGACCAGCCCGGAGGTGCAAAAAAAGCGGGCCATGGAAGATGTTTGGTCGCCGGTTCTTCTGGCCTTATATTCCGATCCTGATCTGGCCAAAGCGCAGCCGGTCTATAATTACATAAGTTCGGCAATTTTTGCCCAAGGAGTGGAGCGCCCCGGATCGCAGATCAAAAATATCTACGATAGCGTGGCATCCGCATACTTTACCAATATCCACGCGATCCTGGCCAAAAAGGTCAGCATCAAAAACGGGCTGAAAGAATTGGAAACGGAATTGATCAATCTTACCGGCTTGCCGGCGAGCAATGATTAATTTGCTCCCGAAAAATAAATTAAAATATTCAATCAAGAAAATCATGAACAACAAAATAAAAAATTTCAATCAGCCGCCAAGTAAAAAAAATTCGCTTGGGCCGATCATTATCGCGCTGATCATTGTTGTTTTGGCGGCAACCGCTTATTTTCTTTATCCCCAATTATTCGGCCATAAAAAATCAGCTCAAGAAAATCATATCACTCCCGCCGCCCCGGTCACCATTACTTATATCTCCAATCAGCCGTTGGTCGATGCCGGCGATGGCGCGGTTAATCGCTTAAATAATATTATCAACACCTTCACCAAGCAGACGGGAATTAACGTGGAAAGGGTCATCCCGCCGCAATCGGTCGTAACCTATTCGGACATCGGCCTGTATTTGAAAGATACTTTGAAATCCGGCCAGTCAGTTTTTGACATAACCATGGTTGATGGCCCCTGGACCGGCATGTTCGCCCCCTATCTGCTTGATCTGACGCCATATTTCAAAGATCGGTTAAAAGATTTTTTTCCTGACTTGATCGCCAATGCCACGGTAGACGAAAGATTAGTGGCCATGCCGTATTTTCAAGACATGACGGTTTTATTTTACCGCACTGATCTTTTGGAAAAATACGGTTACGAAAATCCGCCGCAAACCTGGGATGAATTGGAGCAAATGGCCAAAGTGATCCAATCGGGCGAAAGAAAAACTAATTCCAAATTTTGGGGGTATGTCTGGGCGGCCAACGAAAGCGAATCTTTGACCTGCACCGCGCTCGGGCTGCAAGCTTCTTATGGCGGCGGCACTATCATTGATAACGGCAAAATAACGGTTAACAATCCCGAGGCAATAAAAGCTTTCACCAAGGCAACCGGCTGGATCGGAACCATTTCTCCGGTAAGCGTTTTACAATCATCCGAAAGCGATATTTTGACGACTTGGCAAAATGGCAACGCGGCTTTTATGCAAAGCTGGCCGGGCTCTTTCGCCATGGGCGCTAATTCCGTGATTAGCGGCGACTACCAAATAACCGCCCTGCCTTCGGGCGGCTTCAAGCATTCCGGAGTCTATGGCGGAGAATATCTGGGCATTGATAAGCGCACCGCGCACCCCAAGGAAGCCGCGATGTTTTTACAATATCTTTCCAGCCCGGCCGTGCAAAAAGAGCGAGCCAGGGAAGATCTCTGGTCGCCGGTTCTTCCGGCCCTGTATTCCGATCCTGATCTGGCCAAAGCGCAGCCGGTCTATGAATTTATCAGTTCGGATATTTTTTCCCAAGGCGTAGCTCGTCCCGGCTCTCAAGCGGGAAATGTTTACGATCAATTGGCAAACGCTTATTTCTCCGATATCCACGCGATCTTAGCCAAGCAAATCAGCGCCCCGGCCGGACTCGCGAAATTGGAATCGCAACTGCATGAAATTACCGGATTGCCGATCGCCACAAAATAAATGGCATCAACCGCAGGGCAAGCCCTGCACCCATCTTTTCTAAAAGGTATCCTCGCCGCAAGCGGATGAGGTATTTATCATCGCTCGCTCGGAAATAATCTCCGCGCGGCGCGGGATTATTTCGCTCGCTTCGCTTGATAATAAATAATGGCCACCAATCCTTCCGCCAAGAATCAGCGGTTAGATTTTTTCACCAAAAATCAACCGATCAGAAAAATCCTGATAGTCGGATCTATCGGCGTGCTTATTTTCGCCTTTGCGCTGACCTTGGTGATCGTGATCATCAGCGCCAACCAATTTTTAACCACCAAAACCGGCAAATCATTCTTAGCTTTAGCCCAATCCAATAGCCAGCAATTCAGCGACGAGATCGCGAGCGAGATGAGCCTCTTGGGCACTTTGACGCAAAACGACATGGTCTACATGTATCTGCGCGATGAATTTGATCCGGAAATCGCCAATTTATCAAAAGTTGAGCGCCAGGCCCTGATCCTCCAGCGCGAGCAAAAATGGCTGAATAATGACCGAGAGGTTCGCGATTCGGTCACGAACAATATCTTAAGCCAAGGCTTTACCGCGTTTATCAGGAAGAATTTCGGCGTTAGCGAGATCGTTTTAGTTGACAAAGAAGGAAGAGCAATCGCCTCCGGCGGGACAATGCCGGATCATTATTATTTCGGCGAGCAAAAATGGTTCAAGGATGTCAGTAACGGAATGAGCGATATCTATCTTGAAGAACCGGCCGTCAGCTCCGGCCAAAATAAATCCGAAGTGGAAATTATTTTATCGGTCAATCTCCCGTCGTTCAGCGTCTCGCGGGGATATTTATACGCCAAATACGACATCAGCCAGTTAAAATTATTTTCCACCATTTTATTGGGCGATCCCAACGTTCACATGTCATTAGTTAATCAAAACGGGCTGGTTCTTTTTGATACCGTGGCCGGTCAGATCGGCGGCAATTTATCGGCGGTGATGACCAGACAGACCAGCCAAGAAGCCGCGCCAAATTGGCATCTCGGCCAAGATGCTTCCCGCACTCCGCTTATTTATAGTTACGCGCCGATCTACTTCAACGACTTATCGATCAATCATCTTTCTTGGTCGATCTTTGTCAGAGAAACAAGCGCCCAAGCTTTTTCTTTCTTGACCGTGCTGTCCTTGACCATCTTTTTTATCGCCATTTTTATCTTTATCCTGTCTTCGCTGGTGATCTTCTGGCTGGCTTCGGGAATTACCCGCCCGATCACCAATCTCTTGGGCGTAGTGGAAGAATTTACCGCGGGCAATTATTCCCAGCGCGCCGAAGAATCCGGACCGTACGAATTCAAACTTTTAGGCGCTTCTTTCAATAAAATGGTTGATAGCATCTTGGCGGCAGAGAAAAAACGCTTGGAAGCGGAAAGGATAAAGAGAGAAGCGGCGGAAAAATACGCAAAAAAATTGGAAGATCTGGACAAGACGAAGGACAATTTCATCAATATTGTCACTCATGAGCTTAAAACTCCGTTGATACCGATCCTCGGCTTGACCGACGTGATGGTGCAAAAGAAAAAAACTTTGTCGGCCGATTTTCAAAACTATGTCGATATCATCCACGACGAAGCGATCAAGCTTTCCGACCTGATCAAACAAATGCTCACCACCACCAGAATCCAGAATAACATGAAAATTCAAGAAGAAACTTTCAAGATCGACGAATTTATTTCAGGGAATCAAACCGCCTTGAATGAGTTAACGAAAAGAACTGGTTCAAAAATTGAATACAAAATCAACGCGGCCAACGTGATGATCTCCAGCGATAAAGAAAGGATTTCCCAGGTTATTTACAATTTGGTGGACAATGCGGTAAAATACGGGCCAGTGGGGCAAACCATCACCATTACCTTGAGCCAGCCCGACAGCCAATCAGTTAAAGTGGAGGTAGCGGATCAGGGCAAGGGGATCCCCGTCGAACTTCGAGACAAATTATTCTTGAAATTTTCCCAGCTTGATCCGGCCGCTTCCCGCGCCGGGGAAGGCGTCGGATTGGGATTATACATCTGCAAGCAAAATATCGACCACTTGGGCGGACGGATCGGTCTGGAGAGCGAAGTCGGCCATGGTTCAAAATTTTATTTCGTCTTGCCTTTGCGACATGAGCTAAAAGATAATATTTCAAACGCGGCGAATAAAAGCAGCGGTTAAATATTTATTATTCTAATATTGCGCTTATGAAAATCATAATTATCGACGATGAAATGAATGTCGTCACTACCATCAAAGCATTCCTCGCCGAGTTGAGCTCGGAGGTCGATTTCGCTTACAGCGGACAGGCGGGGATAAAAAAAATCGAGGCCGCTCCCGACTATAGCCTGTTAATTCTTGATTTTATGATGTCGGGAATGAGCGGGCTGGATGTTTGCAAAGTAATGAGTGAGGATGAAAAAATGAAAAAAATTCCGGTTTTGTTGATTTCGGCCCTGCCGGTCACTTCTCCCGAGTTGCATGAACTCCTCGAAGAATTCAACGAAACTCACATGGTAAAAGGCGTGCTGGAAAAACCGTTCGGCAAAGACGTTCTTTTGGAAGAAGTAAAAAAAATAGTGAAGGCAGACTAAGCGATCTTGAACGGGAAACCCTTTAACCGGCGAGCGATCATAAAATAAATGGTATTCAACCGCAGGACAGAGCCCGGCACCCATCTTTTCTAAAAGGTATCCTCGCCGCAAGCGGACGATATCTTTATCATCGCTCGCTCGGAAAGAATCCCCGCGAGGCGCGGGATTATTTCACTCGCTTCGCTTGATAATAAAAAATAATTTTTAAACCCATGGACGAAATATCGCAACTTATTTTGGAACTGGCCAAAACCAAAATGCGCGAAGCCGGCAACTTCAGCCGCGAAGCTTTCCGCGATTTTATCGAGGAAAGCATCGAATATTATTATGAGATCGGCCGCCTCTCGGAAGAAGATGATCTGGACGCGCTCAAAGAAGAATTAATGGAAACGTACAACGAAATCGAAAACGAAGAAGTCGAGGAACGGGAATTAAACGACGAGGATGAAGCGGAACGTAAAGAAAAAAACGAAGAGCTCGAAGAAGAAAAAGAAGAATAACCGACAATTTCATAAAACATAAAACTCCCGAGTTGAAAACCTCGGGAGTTTTTTATTCGACGAAAGCGCATTGCCTGGCATTGAAACTAAAGACAAAAAATCAAAGCGGCAGCCCTTCATCAGGAGGCTGCCGCTCAGCAAAAAACGTTGCGCGTTACGGGCTATGAGTCATGCGAAATCAAACTTTAATCACTACCGGCAACACCATGGGGCGGCGCTTGGTTTTGGAGAAAAGGAATTGGCCGACCTCGTCGCGGATCTTATTCTTGATATGATCGACGTCGGCGGAAGTGCGCGAGTCATGCGATTCCACCATTTTTTTCACTTTCATTCTGGTCGCTTCGATCAGTTCGCGGCTGTCTTTCATATAGACGAAGCCGCGGGAAATAATATCCGGATTGCCGATTGTCTTACCATGTTCGGAATCGATGGTGGCGATGATCACAATCATCCCGTCCTCGGCCATGACGCGGCGGTCTCTTAAAACAATATTGGAAACGTCGCCCACGCCCAGACCATCAACCATGACATAATCGGTCACGACTTTTTCTTTGGTCAAGCGGCCAACCGTAACGCCGGTTTCATTTTTAGAAAATTCCACCACTTGCCCGTTATCGGCGATAAAAGTTTTTTCTTTGGGAATGCCCACGGCGCGAGCCAGATCGCCTTCGGCTTTCAGCATAAAGTGATTGCCCTCGATCGGCATAATATATTCCGGCTTTAATAAGCGCATCATCAATTTCAAGTCTTCCTGCTTGGCATGGCCGCCGGCGTGCACGTCCATCATTTCATAATGAATAACATCAGCGCCCTGGCGG
The DNA here is from genome assembly GCA_028707065.1 of Patescibacteria group bacterium. Taxonomy (NCBI): domain Bacteria; species Patescibacteria group bacterium. The sequence goes on from JAQTUZ010000001.1 coordinate 10,929, forward strand.
GTGATCATATCTTTCAAGCTTTGGATCGTGCGCTCATTGCCCGGGATGACCGAGGAAGAAAAGATCACTGTATCACCCTCCTTGAGATGAATGGTTTTATGCTCGTGCGAAACCACCCGCACCAAAAAAGCATTGGACTCGCCTTGCGCGCCCGTGCCCAAAATCAAAACTTTATTATCGGGCAAGCGGTTCAATTCATTGTCCGTCACCAAAATGCGCGGATTGAATTTCATATAGCCGATCTGGTGGGCGATCTCGACGTTATCGTTCATGCTCCGGCCCTGGAGATAAACACGGCGGCCGTACTTTTCCGCCAGATCGAATAATTTTTGCACGCGAGCCAATTGCGAAGCGAAAGTGCCGATGATGATCCGCCCGTCGATCTTCTCAAAAATTTTATCCATTTCATTGCCGATGGCCGATTCGGAAAGCTGATAGCCCGGATGAGTGGAGTCGGTGGAATCGGACATCAAGAGCATTACTCCTTCCGAACCGATCTGGGCGATGCGCTGCAAGTCGGCCGGCTTATCGTTGACCGGCGAATAATCGATCTTAAAATCCCCGGTATGAATGATACGGCCGACCGGCGTATCGACGATCACGGCGAAACAATCAGGAATGGAATGATTGACTCTTAAAAATCCAATTCGAAAGGCCCGGCCCAGCCGCAAAACCGAATTTTCATCGATGATCTGGTCATTTAATTTGGGGCAGTCGCGGTATTCGGCGCATTTCTTTTTTACCAGCCCGGCTGTCAGCTTGCCCATGAAGATCGGCGGATTGCCGATCTCGCCCATAATATGAGGAATGCCGCCGATATGGTCATAATGGCCATGAGTAATGATCACGCCCTTAACCCATTCCGCCTTGTCTTTCAGATAGCTGACATTGGGAATGATGTAATCGATGCCCGGCATATCTTCTTCGGGAAATTGCAGGCCCATATCGATAATAATGATCTCCCGCTCGTATTCGATGAGAGTCATATTCCGGCCGACTTCTTCCAATCCGCCCAAGACGATAATTTTTAATTTACCGTCCGGGCTGGTGATGATTTGTTCGGCCGGCGTCTTCGGCGCCGTTTGAGTCGGACGCGGTCCGTGATAGGAAGAAAAAAACTTCCTCTTTTCCCCTCCCGCGCCTCGCGGCGGCTGATGAGAGGTTCTTGGTTTGTACTTGGTGTTCATAAATTAGAAGCAAATTTAATAAAAATTATTTTGGAGTTCAAATTTTTAATTTGTTTGCTTAGATTAATATTGTTAGATTGTTAAATTGTTATGTTGTTGAGCATTTTTGGCTCTGGCAGAGTCTCGCATCAGCGGACTCTGCCACTGACTTCAAAATTTATTTTAAGCCTTTTTTAAACGGATTATAATAAACATCGTGGGTAGTCATAATATATGTGGCTCTCTTTTTGTAAATATTCTTTTCCTGTTTTTTGATTTTTGAATATTTTTGGCTATTGGAAACGGATTTATTTTTTAGCATCCGCGTTTTTATGTTTGGAGTATAATACCAGCGAATATTTTGCGTCGCCGCCCTTCGGCAATAATCCGCATCCTCATGTCTTCTTATTCGGTCATAAAAATACCCAAGTTTTTTAAAAACAAATTTTGGAATGGAAAAAAATCCTCCGGCCAGTGTCCAAAACGGAAAGACATCTCCAAAAATCATTCTTCCCTTTTTGAATTCAAAACCTTTTTGATTGATTTTTCCTCCCAGAATAGCTTTATTATCCCAAATTTTATGAGCCTTCAACAAAACGTCGTTCCAATTTTTGGTTAAAACTTTTACATCGCGATCAATTATGGTAATGAAGTCCGCATCTTGATTTAAATTAATTATTTTATTTATACTTTTCGGTTTTCCAATATTTTTATTATTTCTAAGCAAGTTGATTCCAGAATTTATTTCCAAAAATTTTTTTAAATACTCGCTTGTTTGTTTATCACTCCCATCATCAATAACGTAAGTAATGCAACCTTTAAGATTGGTATTTTTTATATAGGCGGTGAGTGTTCTTTTTACAATTTGTAATTTATTGTAAACCGGAATAATAATCAGATGTTTTGTCATACTAATCTAAATAATGATTTTTTGGCTCCGGCAGAGTCTCGCGCCAGCGGACTCTGCCGCCGAAAACGACTGCTATCCCGGATTAACATTGTAAATCGAAAGAATAATCTGCCTCATTGTTTTCCGAAATATCATCGAAAAAATAAGCTATCTTGAATCTTACCCTGCCGCCCCATAAAATATTTTCCAGTCTACAGCTGCCAAAATCCGATAAAGTTTCAAAAGTGAAATTTTTCGGAACTCTGCTGACGATATTAGGCGTGATATATCGCTTGGTCAAATCAAACATTTCTCTCAAACTTGGCCGCGTATCATCAAGCGTTGTCGCGTGGGCAGATTTTTCCGTTCCCGAAATGATTCTCCAATCAGGATCCAAAATAGCCACTTCGGCCGATAGATTTTTTAGTAAATTTTCATCGAGCACATCGCCAACAATAAAATTAATTTTATTATCAACGCCATATAGTTTGGCATTTTTTTTAGCATCATCGATCCTGCTTCGGTCAATGTCAACCGCAGTAACTTTATTCATCTTCTTGGCGAGCTGTATGGCGAGCATGCCAACGGCGCAACAAAGCTCAACTGCCGAACTAAAACGTGATAATTGGTTGGCGATGTGCTGGCCAACCACCTCGGGACAACTCATATAATAAGCGTCTTGATCAGCAAAGATGTCTTTTGAAAATTTCTGTTTCATGATTTTATTTCGGTTATCGTAAAAAGATCACCTGTTCAGTAAACAAATTTGTATAAAATAGATCCTTCTCCGCCCGGGGCGGATCAGGATGACAAAAAACTGGAAAGCGCAACAACTAAGTACCTAATCAACTAATTGACTAATAGACTTACCATTCGAGCCTTTCTCCCGTCTTCACGTACCAATTGAAAACGTCGGAGAAGCGGTCGGCGGGAGAGGCGATGCTTTTGACCGCGAAGCCTTTGATTTTTTTATTTTGCACGTAATTATAGTAAGGCGAGAAAAGGAAAACCGCCGGCGCGTCATTGGTCAACAAGGTTTGAAATTGCTGGTAATCGGCGATCCGCTGGTTGCGATCCAGGCTCAAGCGCCCCTCTTCCAAACTTTTATCAACCTCTTCGTTCTTGTAGTTGGCCAAATTCAAACCGCCGGCTCCGGCTTGCGTCGAATGCCAAAAAACATAAACATCGGGATCGTTGCCGACTTGTTCGCTAAACAACAACACTTCATAATTTTTCGGTTTGACCACGCTGGCTTGGATTTCCTTGGCCGGAACCGGCGTAATAGCGACTTTGGCGCCGATCTTTTCCCAGCTATCTTTGACGATCTGGGCGATTTTGGCATTTTCCTCGTCAGCGCTGATCGACAAATTAATGATCAAATAATTTCTTACCGCTGGCGTTGTCGTCTTGGTTTTTGTCGTGGCGGTTTTGCTCGCCGGCTCTTGATAAAGCCAGGTCCCTGCTCCCAGCGCAAGCTCGGATTTTTCAATATCGGTTAAAGAGGGCTTGGTCGTTGAAGCTTTTTTGGTCTCCAGCGCTTTAATCATTTCGTCGGTGACGATATCTTTTTTCCATCCCGCGGCATCTAATACGGATGCGGCTCGGGCCAGATCAAAATCATATTTCTGTATATTGGGATTATAGGCATAATTATCATCCAAGATCGGGCCGTTAACGATTCGGGCATTGCCTCCCTCAACTTGATCGATTATTTGTTGTTTGGGCGTGGCATAAGACAAAGCTTGCCGTACTTTCGCGTCTTTTAAAAGGGAATTTTTATCCTGATTGAAAAAAATCGCTTTTAATTGCGGCTGATCGAGCTGATAAAAATTCAAAGTATTTTTAGCGATCAAATTTTCCCGGTCAGTATTGGACAAATAACTCAAGCCATCAACGCTGTTATCGTTCAAAGCGTTGAGAGCTTCGGCGGCATCGGCGTAAAATTTAAAAACAATCTCTTTCAAATAAGGTTTCCGGCCGTAATAATTTTTATTGGCCGTCAAAGTATAACTCTTGATATTTCCGCTCTTATCCTTGACCAATGACTTGAATTGGTAAGGGCCGGAACCGATCGGTTTTAAATTAGGCTCGGCCACCGGCGCGGACTCCGGAGCGACTTGGCCCCAAACCGATTGCGGCATAATGCCAAAGGTCAGCAAGCCCAAAAATGGCGCGTAGTTCTCCGACAAAGTGAAGACCACGGTCTGATCATCTTGCCGGGTCGCGTCCACGCCGGCAAGACCGAATCGCAAAGGAGAATTATAAGCCGGATTGGCAATATCTTCGAAGGTAGAAACAACATCGTCGGCTGTAATTTTTTCACCGTCCTGCCAGCGGGCGTCACTCCTCAATTTTATCGTGTAGGCTTTGCCATCGGCTGAAACCTGATAGCTTTCCGCCAAATCGTTTTCCAGCTGTCCGTTGCCGTCATACTTAAAAAGAGCTGAGTAGATCAAATGGCCAAGATCATCATCCACGTCGGAGAGCGTCGCGTAAAGCGGGTTGATATGCGCGGGGCTGCCGATCAATCCTTCGGCATATTGCCCCCCCGCTACGGGCATCACGCGCAAATGTTTCTGGGCCGCGTTAAAACCCAGCCAGCCTAAATTCAAAACGATAAAAATTATCAATAAATTGATCAGCCAAATTTCCCGCTTATGCAAAGTTTTACCCAAATGCTTAAGCTGGCGAAGCGAAGGAATTTTCGATTTCGACAAAGAATAAACTAATTTTTTGTCCAAATTTGCATTAATCATGATAACTTTCGGCCGTCGGGGACCAAAAATCTTACCGATAAAAAACAAGGAGTCGGCAAAAAATTTTCTGACCATGGCCAATAGCGGTAAAATTTTACTTTTTAATAAACCCATAAGTTAAAAATCAGAAATTCTAAACTAGAAATCCTAACACGCCCCGTCTCGCGCTCTAGAGCCACCCCCCCCCCCCCCCCGCGCATCGCTTCGCTTTGCGGGACAGGCAAGCGGGGACTAAATTCGAAATTCTAAGCACAAAATTCAAAACAACTCCTAATAAAAAACATAAAATCTAGAACTGTAGTTGTTTCGGATTTCGGATTTTGTGCTTCGGATTTGTAAACCCCTTAGTCAAATCTAATTCTGGGCTTGAAGATTAAAAATGAAAAAAAATTATAACAAGAAGATAATTAATGAGACCACGAAAAAAATGACGGCTAAAACAATGGAGCCGTAAAAGAGAACTTTATCAAAACCTCGCTTGGAAAGATAAACATTGCCCGAGCCGCCGAAAATTCCGGAAAGAGACGCTCCTTTATTTTGCAATAAAATAGCCAGCATCAATAAAATAGCGGTGACAATTTGGAGTATTTTAAGTAAAAACATAAAACGGAAATTGGAAATTTGAAATTAGAAATTTGAAGACAAAAAACTTTATACAAAATATTTCCGGCAGAATTATTTTTTTACAGCCTCAATGATCTTAGCAAAAATTTCTTTGTTATGCTCCGCCAAATCGGCTAAAACTTTTCTATCCAGATCGATTTTATTGGCATGAAGGGCGCCGATTAATTTGGAATAAGACATTCCCAATTCTTTGGCGGCAATGCCGATCTTGATCTGCCAAAGCGCGCGATTGACTCTTTTTTTCCGGCGGCGGTCGACAAAAGCATGGACTCCGGCCTTAACAATAGCCGTGGCTCCGGTGCGAATGGTATTCTTGCGGTTCCATTTGAAACCTTTGGTTTTCCGAAAAAGTTTTCTTCTTTTTTTAACGTGGGTTGTACCTCTCTTTACTCTGGACATATGAAATAATATTGCTTTTAATAATACTTATTCTAGGTGAAATAAAAACTTCGCAATGCAGAACAAAGAGCAAGGATCAAAGAGCAATTTTTAAATTATTTTGTTCTTTGCTCTGTGTTCCATGTTCTTTGACTTTAATTATAAGGAATGAAGCTCTGAATATTGCGAGTTTCAGTTTTATGAATATTAACATCACGGCGCTTATTCCGGCCGGTATTGCCCGTTTCCTTGGCGTTAAAATGATCCTGGCCGGCTTTTCTTTTCTTCACCGATCCTTTTTTGGTGATGAAATATCTTTTGGCAGTGGCCTGATGAGTCTTAATTTTTGGCATAAAAAAATATAATCCGAATACTACAAATTATATCCGAATACTACGAACTCCACGAACCGAACAAATTTTCGTTAAAATGTTCGTGGTATTCGGATATTTCGTAGGTTCGGATTATAAATTTCTGTTGAATATAAAAATCAGGCGGTAGGCCTGAAGAAGGCGATTACTTCTTGTTCATTAAGACTATATTAAACCTTCCGCCCATTTTTGTCAAGTTCTGCTCAACCGTAGCATTGATGCCGGGAGTTGCCTTCAAAAGATCAATGAATTTGTAGATCACCTCTTCCGCTTTGGCCGGATGCTGTCTTTCACGGCCCTTAAGAACAACTTCGAGCTTAATCTTATCGCCTTCCTTGAGAAAATCTATCGCTTGATTTAAGCGAAAATTAAAATCATGTTCGCCGATCCTGACTGACAAACGAATTTCCTTGGTATCGATTTTCTTTTGGGCGACTTTCTGGCGGTGGGCCTTTTTTTCCGATTCATACTTTAATTGGCCTAAATTCACCATTTTCGCCACCGGCGGTTCGGCCTTGGGATTAACGATAGCCAGATCCAGATCAGCCTCTTGAGCCATCCGCAAAGCTTCGGCCGTGGAAATCTTGCCGACGCTCACCCCCTCATCATTAATCAAAAAAACTTCCGGAACCCGGATCTTATCATTAGCTACATATTCTTTTACTTCTTCTTTCGGCTTGAATCTCTGCCAGTGATGACGCATAGATACAGAACAAAGATCATAGAACAAAGATCAAGTGTCAAAGATTGCTCTTTGTTCTTTGCTTCATATTCTTTTAAACTTCATGGCGCCAGAAAACCGACGCCCTTTAAAACTCTTTAATAATAATCAAATTATGCCAGCCAGTCAAGATTGAGGTCAGTCTCGCGCTTCCAACTGTCATTATACTCTTTTTAGTCCCTTACTTCAAATCTTGCTCTAATATAAGAATAATTCTAAGCTAAGTCAGCTTTTAGCTGCGGCACAATCTTTGTCAGACCGATATCAACCAGCTCGGCGGCGCGGGCTTTGGAATCGGCGACCGAATAACACCTCATCTCCGGCGCGTTGGCCGATTCCCTTAAATGGATAACCTCCTTGTTTTCGGTAAAAATTCTTAACCCATCCGTATAAACAAAAGACATAATTTTTGTCATGCCGTTGGGAAGCAAATATTTTTCCTCAAATATTTTTTTCTTTTCCAGCCATTCATTCCAGAAAGCCGAATCTTTTTTCATCGTTTCAACTGCGCCGTCTTTATGCGTGACTAGAATTTCCTCGGGGTAAAATTCAATTTTGTCGATTCGGCTGTCTTCGGGTGAATATTTTGTATTGATTTTTTCGGCAATTTCAAAAGGAAAATCTTTTATTTTATTGATGTCGGTATATCTTTTGGGCAGCCCGTTCATTATTTCCGAGAGCGTCGTGTTCTTCTCGATCGCTGAAAGGATGATGCAAAGCAGCGGCAAGACCGCGTCTCTGGTCGGCAGAGCCGCCAGTTTCTTGCCGTAAAATTCAAAATCGCTGTAAGTCATAAATCCGCCGTTGACTTCCCAGCCGGCGATCTTTTTAAACCCTTGCTTAGCCGCGTCCATCATTTTTTCTATCACATACGGCGAGCCGATCTTAGTCTTAACCAATTTTGCTTTTGACTCAAGGATCGTATCAACCGCATCGCTCACTGTTATCGGCACCGCGCCGAAATCAGCTCCCAAATATAAGATCATCAATCCGCCCAGCACGCCGCCGGGCAAAAATTCACCATATTCATTGGATAGCCAGGGACGGTCGCAATCGCCATCGAAAGAAATCAGGGCGAAAGGATGATGTTTTTCCGCCCACTCCCGCATCAATTTTATGTCATTTTCTTTCAGCGCCTCGGTGTCGACGGAGACAAACTGATCGGTCCGGCCTTCGATAACGATATCCGCGCCCAGTTTTCTGAATATTTCAGTGACCGCGTCCCGCCCGACTGAAGAATGCTCATAGACCACGATCTTCTTGCCCTGCAAACAATCGGCCGGAAACACGTCCGTGTATCTTCTGATATAAATTTCCGCTTGGCTGGTATCGACCTCGGGCAGGGAAAAATCATCAATAAACATTCCGTCGGCGTTGAACTTTCCTTCCGGCTGGCCCAGCGTCGCGTAAATTTTCTCTCTCGCTTCGGCCACGCATTGCAGCATCGGCGCCTCATCGTATTTTAAAATTTCGCCATGAGTCTTGTTCGGTTTGATGCCGTTCCGGTCTTCCGGAATATGGCTGCCGGTAACCATGACGCTGGCGCAATTATTACGCATGCCGCAATAGGCCACGGCCGGCGACGACATGTTGCCGCAATTTCTTATCGCGCAGCCGGAATCCGCGGCGGCTCGGGCGATCGCTTTCATAATGCGAGGCGTGCTCGGCCGGAAATCACCGGCCAGATAAATTTCCGCGCCTTCTTTGATTCCGCCGTCCTCAGGGCTGATATTTTTTAAAAACTCAATAAACCCCCGCGTGTTGACATAACATTCCAGGTCGGTCAGATCGACCGCGGTACCCCGCATCCCGCTGGTGCCGAATTTTACCGGCGGCGGTTCTCGTTTTAAAAATGCTTTTCCGATTTGATCCATTTTTTTGTTAACATTAAATAATCTGAAAAATATTACTATTTCAGATAATCATATTATAGCATAAAAAAAGCCGCCGGTTGTAAAATCCGGCGGCAACTCTGTTCTAAGAAACCGCTTTCTAACTTTCAATTACCGTTCCTGCTCCTTCGGTAAACAATAGTTTAAAATAAAAAAAATGGCCTTCCGATTAAGAAAGGCTTTTATTCTTTTAGGCTTCGTTAAAAATATAAAATAAGGCCCATCCGCAATGGACAGGCCTTTTGTTTTTTTGATCTGGAATGATTGTTTAAAAAGGTGATAAAACTGATCTTGTTAAACAGAGGGATATTATTGACCAGACAAATAGTAAAAATATCACCACCCCTATTAACACGAACCCCAAATTTATTAATTTGCCTTGTTTTATGATTTTTCCGGCAGCTACACAAAAAAATCCAATTAATGCTATTGCGACAAACACGATGTAAAACGCGGGCTCATTTACAGATGCGACGAGCAGATTGAAAAACATGTACTCCTCCTTTTAAGGTTTATTTAATTATTAAACAACAATCATAAATCTTATATTTATACCACAAAAACATAATTTTATCAATAGTGTTGTAAATATGATATTGCTTGTTTTAGCCAAAACAATGAGTATTCTAAATCAATTTATCAAAAAAATTGACAAAACAACATTGTTTTGCTACCATTAATAATATGGACGACTCTTTAATCAAACTTTTAGAAGAGGCTGGCTTAACCGAAAAAGAGGCCAGGGTTTATCTTGCCTTGCTCCAGTTAGGCCAAGGCGACGTCACGGAAATCGCCCGCGCCGCTGAACTTAAACGTTCGATAATTTATGTGCTTTTGGAAGGTTTGATCAAGCGCGGTTATGCCAGCGATGTGCCCAATAAAAAACCAGCCGTCTATCAGGCGATTGATCCGTCGGTGATACTCAACAAATTAAAAATCACGGCCAAAAATTTTTCGGAAATGCTGCCGATCTTCCGCACCCTGGGCAATGCGGGAAAAAAACGGCCGAAAATAATTTATTATGAAACCAAAGAGGGGATTCTGAATGTATTTAATGAGATCAATCAAGCGGCCAACGCCTATTTCATCTCTTCTTACAAAAAAATCGATAATTATTTTCCGGGCGAGATTGAAAGATGGATCCAAAACCATAAGCGGGGAATTATTTCCATCAAGGGAAAACATATTGTCGGAAATAATCCTTTTGATTTGGCGGTTGGCCAGAGATATCAAGCGGAAATCGGACAGCAAGTCAGATACTTGCCCGAAGTCGAAGAATTCAATATGGATTTTGCCATTTATAAAAATAAATTGGCTATCACTTCCTTGGAAGACGAAGCATTCGTGATCGTGATCGAATCGGAAGAATTGATCAAATCAATCAAAATATTATTCGAAATCGCCTGGGAGAAGGCGAAAGAGATCTTGAAATAAACCTGGCCGCTCATTCCCTCGCGGCCATTGCCTCGCTCCTGACCAGCTTGCCCGCCTCCTTGTCCGCCTCGGGTGGAGGGCGGGTCCAATTCCCGTATTATCTGTTTACGAAAATAAAAATCGGCCGATAAGGCCGATTTTTATTTTCGTGAGCGGGTAACGGGGCTCAGTCGCTCGGCGGAGGAAAACCGCCTCGCTCTTTCGTCCAGGGTAGCCCGCAGACCATTCCCCGAATGGTCTGCGTCGCTCGATTATTCGGCTCGGCTTCCGCCTCGCCTCATATCTCGCTCGCCACCAGTCCAATTCCCGTTACCCGAAAAAACAAAAAAAGCCCAGCTGGGCTTTTTTTGTTTTTTAGAGCGGGTAACGGGAATTGGACCCGTTTCTCCACCATGGCAAGGTGGCATAATACCGGTATACGATACCCGCGCGTCAAATTACAAATTACAAATTTCGAATTACAAATTACATAATATCAGCAGTTTTCAAAAAAATCAAGGCCGATAATTTTTAATTGATTTTTGTGGTCCAGGTGGGACTCGAACCCACATGCCCTCGCGGACACGACATTTTAAGTGTCGCGCGTATACCAGTTCCGCCACTGGACCAACCTATTTCTTGATATTCCTTCCCCGATGATTTAATTTTAAACTATGACAATTGGGGCAAAGAACAATTAAATTTTCCAATCTATTGTCTTTTCTGTCACCATTTATGTGATGTAACTCCAAGGGGATTCGTCCATCTACCGATCTTTTATCCCACCCACATTCCTCACAATGTTCTGGTTTAATTTTCTCTTTAAACAATCTTCTTTTTAATTTAAAACTCTGAAAGTCACTTCCATTAACTAAAATTTTATTTAGGGATTCTCGCGGATTATAGCCTCCTTTTAGGCCAGCGTTCCATCCTTTCCCCTTAAAATGTCCTACACTAAAACCGTATTCGGAAATATATTTTTTTATTTGGGCGTAATTTCCTCCAGCTTCGCGGAGCCCAAGCTTATTTAATACTTTTCGGTAACTAAAAGAACTTCTTACTGCGTCTTTCAGCTGCTCTTTTGTCCACGATTTCCTTTTCATCTCAACATTATATCATACGGTAAAGACAAAAACAATAACACCAAAAGCGTTTACCATCTGACCAATCGAGTTTAGCCTCCACCGCATCTCGCCCGCTACCAGTTCAATTCCCGCCTCGGCAATCTATAAATAAAATTGTTCGTAACTTTTCTGCGGGCGGGAATATTCTCGCTCGCGTCGCTTCCGCTCCGCTCACTCGTCCAGGGTTGGCGTCGGCCAGTCCCCGACTGGCCGCCGATCGCTCGGCATCGACCTCGCCGCCGGAATTGCGGCTCGGTCTTGCCTTGCTTCCAACCAGTTCAATTCCCGCCTCGGCAATCTATAAATAAAATTATTCGTAACTTTTCTGCGGAAAAGTTACGAATAATTTTATTTGTGGAGATGGCGGGAATTGAACCCGCGTCTGGCAAGTTAAGATTAATACTACTACAAGTTTAGCCCAGCTTGAGTTTGACCATTATCTAAAAGCAAGGCGAAAAAATAATGGCGAGCCCTATTTAGTTTTAGTTGCCAGTCTAAGAGCCGACACCGGCAACCTGATCCTCTAAAATGACACTCCCACCTCCCCAGAGGAGTCAGAAGGCGAAATGGCTGCCGAATTTAAGCGGCAACAGGCGCGAAAGCCGGAACCTTCCAAGTGAAGGCGGCGGCTCCGCGAGCGATTTTATTCGCAATTGTATTTTTGGACTTTTTTACGTGGCGTCCGGCACGCCTTGAGTATTAACGATAAATCTCGTCATCGATCCCTGGCATCCCCAAACATGAATTAAGAATTACGAATTAAGAATTAAGAATTTTTGATTGTCAAAGTTCGGTGTTATAATTCCCCTCTTGAGAGGGGTGGCGCCGCCGCGGCGACGGGGTGTGTTAAACTTTTTAATACCGTTTCATCATTGCCCGGCTCTCGCGGTCAAGATCTTTTTTCTTGAGATCCTCGCGCTTGTCGAATTTCTTCTTGCCGCGGGCGACGGCGAACTGCAATTTCAAAAATCTGCTCTTAGTATAGATAGTCAGTGGCACGATAGTCAAGCCTTGCTCGCGCGATTTTCCCATCAGATAATTTATCTCCTTGGCTTTGAGTAGAATCTTTCGCGGCCGAGTCGGATCATAGTCTTTCACGGTGCTGGCGTATTTATATAAAGAGATATGCGCGTTAGTCAGATACGGCACCGGCAACCCGGCATGATCCGAACGAAAAGTGATATATGATCCTTTCAAATTCACATTTCCCGCCCGCACCGCCTTCACCTCGTACCCAGCCAAAACCAGCCCGGCTTCATATTTATCCAGGACCTCATAATCAAAACTCGCTCGCTTGTTAACCGCTAAAATCGGCATATGTTAATAATTTTGCTAATATTATAATAATAAATATAGACAACCGTTGACAATCTATTATATTTATGATAATATATAAATACAAAAACCAACTTGATCTTTACAGTTAAATAACCAATAAACTTTCTTCGAAGGAGTATTTATGAGCATGGACACAGAAGAAATCAAAAAAACTCTTCGTGATGCCGCGGAATCAAAAAAAGGAGTTCTGGTTGAATATATTGAGCATTACGCCGCGGGCATCTACGATATAACCTTAAGACCGGGCGCCGTATACACCGATAGTCCCATACACACAATCCTTGGATGGGAATATGATATAGTGGCGAAAAGGTTGAAACCTGTGTCAATAGAATTTAGAAAAATCCATTCTGTGACACTACTGAATTGTTAAATCAAATCACCCGCGCATCTTTCAAGTACCTTGTCCGAACAACAAGGTACTTATTATTTTCAACCAGCAGCTAAATGCCCGAACCAAGCCGGGCATTTATTTTTTTACTCTTTGTCTCCAGTAATTTCTTCCTTCTTACTTCTAACTTCTTCCTTCCCGACCACGTTCCATTCCTTCAATTTCTCCACCACTTTCTGTGAAGCGATCGAATTCTTGAGATAAGCGCGATAGTTCGGATCTTTCACCCGTTCCTCGACTTTCGCATAGCCTTTATACTGTTCAAGCAGTTGTTTGATTTTTTCTTCCACATCATTTTCGGTCGGTTGAATTTTTTCCAGTTCGCCGATCTCGCGAATCAATAAAGCGGTTTTGACGCGCTTCACCGCTTCCGGCAACAGATCCAAAGCCAATTGGTTGCGGGTCTTTTTCATCGAGGCCAAATAATCTTCCATCTTGCCGCCCTGGCGCGAAACATTTTCTTCCAGCTCGATCATCATCTTTTCCGTTTCGTTGGTGACGAGCATTTCCGGCAGATCTTCAAATCTGGTCTTGGCCAAGATCTTTTCCAGCATATCCAATTCAGTTTTGCGTTCCGCCTCAAAGCTCTTCTGGCCCAAGATATCTTTCTCAATCATTTTTTTCAAATCGGCCAAATCCTTACCGCCGAAATTTTTCGCCAGCTCATCATCCATCGTTGGCACTTCGCGTTCAAATATTTCTTTGATCTCAACTTTGAATTCAACATTCTTACCGGCCAAATTTTTCTGGTGAAAATCTTTCGGATAGGGAAGAGTGAATTCCTTCGTTTCGCCTTTTTTGGCGCCGGCGATCTTGCCATCAAAGCCCGGAACGAAGTATTCTTTGCCAATGATTAAGGTAGCAGCCTGCGATTGACCGCCTTCCACCGGCACGTTATCCAAATACAAATTAATATTCGCCGTCACTTTGTCGCCGTTTTTTACTTCGCGTTCAACCGCCACTTCCTTGACGCAGGTATCGCGCAAATAATCGATCACTCGTTCGACTTCCTTATCATCAAGTTGAGCCTTAGTCGCCTTGACGCCTAAATTTTTGTATTCGCCCAAAGTCACTGCCGGCAGAACCGTCACGGTAATTTTGAATTCCAGCGGATTTTCCGGAGCTAATTTAGTAATATCAACCATCGGCTGGCCGATAATTTTGTCATCCTTGGCATTCTCTTCCAAAATTTTGCCGAATGATTTATTAATGGCGATGTTGGCCGCCTTTTCCAAGATGCTCATCTCGCCGACTTTCTTTTTTACCATATCCAAAGGCGCTTTGCCTGGGCGAAAGCCGTCAATCTTCACTTCCTGGGAAATCTGCGCCGCGGCCGCTTCAATACTCGGCTTGAATTCCTCTGCAGTCAGCTCAACCAGAAATTCTATTTGGGATTTGGGTAAAATATTTTTGGTAACTTTCATATTTTATTTCATGATGCGAATACAACGAATTTTTCGCGAATACCGCAAATTATTTAACGAATTTATTCGTTAACCCTGTTCGTAGTATTCGCGAATAATTTGTAGTATTCGCATTATAGGCGAAGCTTATTTATCAAAGATTTCGGTCAACATCGGGACTACCTGCTTCTTGCGAGATAAGATGCCAGGGATGTAAACTTTGTTATCAACTAATTTATTTTTTAACGCTTTTTCCATCGCCGCCTCGTCTGACGTGGCAATCAAAAATTTCGATCCTTCCTTGATAATATCCGTAATAAATAATATTACGCTGTGATAACCGCCGGCTGTTTGCATTTTGGCAAGTTCGGCCATCAACGATTCTTCCTTATCGGCAAAATCATTCGGGTCAACAGTTTCAACCTGGCCGATGCCAAACTTTCCGGCTTTAAAATTCCAATCTTTAAAATCGCCTTTGATGATTTCTTCGGCACTCTTATCGGAAACCGCACCGCGGACTTTGAAAATTTCCATACCAAATTCCCGCCAATCTTTTATTCCGGAAATTTTGGCTAATTCAGAGATAATTTCTTTATCAATGTCAGTACAGGTGGGGGATTTGGTGATAACCGTATCAACCAAAACAGCCGCCAGCATCAACCCGGCCAATTTTTTGTCCAATTTGATCTTCTTGCAAAAATACTGACGGGCTAAAATCGTGCAGGTCGATCCCCAGGGTAAATTTTTAAATTCAACCGGCTTCTCGCACTTGAAATTTATCTTGTGGTGATCGACAACGCCGACGATCTCGGCGCCGACTCCGCCTTCAACGATCTGCGATTCTTCGTTATGATCAACCAAAAACAATTGCTTGCCGGCGACGGGGGAAGCCTTGGCCGGAACCGAAAAACCGAATTTTTCCAGCACATAGGCCGTTTCTTTATTGATGTCCTCGGCAATCGCCGGAACATACTCCGCAGTCTGATAAATTTTATTCTTCAGATCAGCGCCAGCAATAGCCGCCGCGACTGAATCCAAATCAGGGGATTTGTGTCCAATAACGTAAATCATACTAGTTAATTAGTCGATTAGTTAATTAGTTGTAAAAATCAATTAGCATATTAGATTAAATTTTTGTAAACTAATTAACCAATTAACTAATATACTAATTACTATTTTATTCCTCCTTGTCCGCTGAAGCTTCAGCGGAGGCGGATTTCTTTTCTTTTTTTGCTTTTACTTTCTTCTCCTTCTTCGGCTTGTCCTCCGAAGCTTTAGCGGAGGAGGGCTTCTTCTCTTTTTTAGCTTCTTCCGCCGGTTCTTCAGGCTTCACTTCTTCTTTAGCGGGTTCCTCGGTCGCTTCAGTCTTGGCAACTTCTTCCGGTGCGGCTTCGATTTTCTCCGAAGATATTTTCGCCGACGTGCCATCGCCTTCTTCCATAATATCGATCTTCCAGCCGGTCAAACGAGCGGCCAAGCGGACATTCTGACCGCGCTTGCCGATCGCCAAAGACAATTGCTCGGGCAGAACTTTTACCAAAGCCCGGCGCTCTTCCGGGCGCAGATCAACGCTAATCACTTTGGCCGGCGATAAAGCATTGGAAACATAACGGGCCGGATCATCATCGTATTTCACCATGTCGATTCTCTCGCCGCCTAATTCGGAAATGATGGTCTGGATGCGGCTGCCTCTTTGCCCGACACAGGAACCGATCGGATCGACATTTTCCTGATCAGTCCAGATGGCGACTTTCGAGCGGGAGCCGGCCTCGCGGGCCACGCCCTTGATCTCGATCAAGCCGTTGGAAATTTCCGGAATTTCAAAAAAGAAAATTTTCTTCAAAATCTCGTCCGAAATGCGGGATAAGATTATTTCCGGTCCCTTGGAGCCGGAGCGGACTTCCTTGATATACACTTTCACCTTGTCGCCGGTCTCATAACGTTCGCCGTAAATCTGTTCTTCCATGGGCAGACGGCCGATCGCTTTACCCAAATCAACCAAAACATTCCGGCCTTCGCGGCGCTGAACCACGCCGGTGACAACTTCATGCTCCTTGCCTTTGAATTCGCTCAAAACCATTTCGCGCTCGGCCTCTCTTAATTTTTGGATAATGACTTGCTTGGCGGTTTGCGCGGCCATCCGTCCATATTCCTTGGGCACTTCAAGATTGGTAATTATTTCTTCACCCAAGGCAGCATCTTTTTTGATCAATAAAGCGTCTTTGATCTGGATCTCTGTTTTCGGATTGAATTTGATCAGATCTTCTTCGCCCTCGATCGACGCGCTGACGAGCTCTTCAACCGGCGCTTTAGTTTGTGTACTGGCCGATTGCGCCACCGGCGCGGTAATTAAAATTTCCTCGCGCTTGGGGCGATATTTTTCATTGACCTTTCCCTCGGCATCAAAATAATCTTCCGGCAAGTTGGCCACCACGGTTTTAACGTCCATAATTTCTGATTCGCCCGTTTCCGGATTGAATTTCACTTTGATGTTTTGGTTTTTTTGGCCAAAGTCCTTGCGGTAGGCCGCGGCTAAAGACAGCTCGATCGTTTCCACGACGGCTTCATAGGTAAGGCCTTTTTCTTCGCACACCGCGCGGATGGCGCTGGATAGTTCTGACATAGATTTAATTTTATAATTTTATAATTTTTAAATAAATCTTAATTTTTAATTTTTAAAAATTAAACTTTAAAAATTATTTAAAAATTTAAAAATTAGAAATTACAAAAATTTTAATAAAAATGGCTACTTGTCCGAAGAACAACTAGCCTGAAACAACATATTAACACGGCCAAAAAGGCCTGTCAAATCAAATTAAAAAACGACTCGCCCCCCCCTAAGGAACAAGTCGTTAACCTTGACATAAATCACGAATAACCAATGGCGATTAGTCCAGGTATGATAATGGCGATTTCTTCTTCCGAAATTTCCACTTCCGTCTGGCATTTCTCAAGGATGTCAGATAGGCGCGAACGCAGAACCAGTATTTTGCCGTAATCATTTCTTAGTTTATGCCGTGATCCCTGCCTGATAATGTCAGTCGCCGTTCTATCGGCCCAAGCAAAAGCCTTAAACAATTCGCCGATTGGAATTCTTTTAGCCATAACAACTCCCTTGTTAAAGGAAAGAACCATAACAAGATAAATTATCACATAATATTTTCATCGTCAATGCACTTTCAAATAATTAAAAAGCTGCGTTTTGATCCGCAGCTTTCAGAGTCCTCTTTGAAGAACTACTCAAAGATGATACTGCCCATCTCCCGGGGCACGTTCACTCCGCTTTCCTTCCGGCTTGGAGAAAAGACATTATTGGGGTGAAAACCATAGTCATCATTATAGGTCGCCGGCTTTTTGTTGTAGTTAAGGTAATCAAGATTAAACTTCATCGGCTGATGATTATTGATCTTGGCGATCAGCAGCTTGCGGACATCGCCCCGCTCGAGTTTCAAACTGTCGGCTCTTTTAAAAGCGGCCAGCGAAATGCGCGTTTGGCATTTCCAGGAACGATTCGCCGTCCAAGTGGCAACCGCAATATCGCCGGAAGAAATTAATCCGTCATTCCGATATCCGGGCAAATGATCAACCCATTTTCCCGTGGCCTTAGCCGGTATTTCCAGCTGGAAAAAACTGTGGTAGGGGTGAGACAGCAGGCTGTGAAAATCCATTCTCGCATCGAAATTATCCCCGGCAAAAAATAGTTCAAGGCAATCGCCGTCGTAAGGCGATCCATAAGAAGACGCCACGATATCGTCATCTTTGATATCCGCCGCCACATACCAAAACGAATCGTCATAGGCCATGTAAACCTTGATCTCGATCTGATTGCGCTTTAACGATGCTGGCAGGCGGCCCCTGACATTCTTCCACTGGCTAATTTTGGCGTTAGCGCTATCAACCGCGAAAACAAGATATGACGCATCCCAATCTTTAAGCAAACTGTCATTGGCGGCGATGCATTTGCCGGCCGGTAAATGTTTGACCTTAAAAATAACCGGCGAACTTACTTCTTTATTGACTGAACAAGACAGCAAGCTGACCACCATTAACACTAATCCTGAAAGACTGGCGAATCGAACCGATCTTTGAGCAAGCATACAAAACTCCTTTGTTAAAGAACCGGGAAAAAATAAGCGCGATTATCCGATAAAAGATTAATGCTTTAGGTTAATTTTGTCAAATAAAAAGGCCCGCGGTTGATCTGCCGCGGGGCCTGAGTTTTCGTTAATTGCTATTGGGTCATTCCTCGCCAATTGGCACAGTGAAAGAACGTTTTTTTTCTTTGGGCTTGGGGGGATTCCCGCAAATTAAAAGGGTGAATAGTTTCTCGTCATGCACTTGATGTTCGTCGAGTTCAGTAAATACCCCGTATTTGTGCCAAATTTTTAGTCTGACTTCCTTGGGCGTGATTTTTCTGTTGCCAAATAAACCACAATAAGCTTCGGCCGGACCGGAATATTCTTTCCAGCGGCGAACGCCATGCCCGTCGGCAAAAATATGAATTTTTTTTTCATCGACCCTGACGCATATTTGATCAGTCAAGAGCAGGATGTCAGGGGCGACCTGCTTCTTGATTTCGATGACTTCGGGCATCTCTTCCTCCTTAGTTGAGTTGAAGAACGGCTGTCCGCGATAGCCGCAAAACACGTTTATTATTTTAAAAACGCCCCAAAGTGGGCGCTTGCTTACTTCAATCTATCAATAATATCTTATCTCGTCAAGACCGACCGATTAAATCAATTTGTTTTCTTGATAAAATTTGATCGCTTTGGCCATGCTATCTTTAAAATCAACTTTCGGCCGCCAACCCAATTCAGTTCTTGCCTTGGTTGAATCAAAATAGCGGAATTTAAAAGTGAAATTCAGAGCCGAGGGAGAAAGCACGGGCTTTTTTTTAAAAACCAACAAGACCTTTTCCCAAAAATTCAAAAATAATTTTGCCGGAGCCAAAATCCATTTTGGCGTCAACCGCTTAATCGGCTGGGAGCCCAAAAGTTTCGCGATCCGGCCGAACATCTCCTTATAAGCGATAAATTCATCGGCAAAAATATAATTTTCTCCCGGCCGGCCATTGGCCATAACTAAAAGATGCGCATCCACCACATCATCGACCGAAACGACCGCGTTGCCGCCCGGCGGGGCAAACCGCAATTTATTTTCTTTTATTTTTTTAACTACTTTTCCCACGTGCATTTGCAAATCGCCCTGGCCATAGATCGTCGTCGGCGAGACAACCGAAACATCCAATCCTTCGCTGGCAAACTTTTTACAAAGCTCGATCGTTAAGTGTTTGGAATACATATACATCACCTTTTGATATTTTTTAAAATCAAAGGGCGCGCTTTCATCCAACGGCCTGGTTTTGTCTTCCGGAATGCCGATACCGGCGGTGGAAGCGGTCACGACGACCTTCTTAACGCCCAGTTCGCGCGCGGTTTCCAAAACATTCTTCACGCCATCAACGTGCGTAGTATACATATCCTTGTTATCCAGCAAATTATAAGACACCACCCCGGCCACCTGATAAACAAAATCACAACCCTTCATGGCCGCGAGCACCTCCTGCTTATTCCTGATATCGCCGTAAAAAACATTAAGCTTCAGGCCGTCAAGAAACGGATGCCAAGTGCCGGGTTTGATTAAAATATTGATATTGTGTTTTCCCCCGGCAAGCCTTTTGGTCAGGTTTGAACCGACACAGCCGGCCGCTCCGGTGATTAAAATGTTGCTCATTTTATTGAATTTATCGCGTCTTTTATGGTTTGAGACAAGTTGTATTTTGGCGCCCAGCCAAGCTGCCTGATTTTTTCCGAACTGTGAACCCGTTCTTTAAATGACATAAAAACATTTTCATAAGTTAGGGGAGAATTTTTAAATAGCCTTTCGGAAAATAAGGCTGCCGCCGAGGCAAGGGGCGCCATAAATTTCGGCGCGGTAAAAACCGGCGGCCTTGAATTCAATTCTTTGGCGATGACCGAATTCAATTCTTTAAAAGAAAAATTTTCCGAAGCAACGATGAAGCTCTCGTTCTTAATGTCTTTGTCCAAAAGCAAGATAATCGCGCTCACGAGATCGCGCACGTCAACATACGAATTTCTTCCCGGAGGATTGAAGGGCAATTTTTTATCTTTTACCGCGTCGATCAATTGCCGGGTATTTTTCTTATCTCCCGGGCCGAGAACCAGGGGTGAATAGATTATTATCTGTCCGACTTGGCCTTTTTTTATTTCCGAATCAGCCAAAGACTTGGAATGAGAATAGACGCACCTTTTATTATCAGCCCAATCAAAGCAAAAATTTTCATCGATGATTTTATCTGAAAATCCCAGCGCGGCAGTCGAACTTAAATGGATCAATTTTTTAACTGAATTATTTTCGCAGGCCCGCAAAACATTCAGCGCCCCCTGGCAATTATTTTTTTCCAATTCTTCCTTGTCTTTCTGCCGGAAAGAAACAAGTCCGCCAAGATTGACGACCATGCCGATATCTTTGAAATATTTTCCCAGCGCCGGATAATCCAAAATATCAACATTATAAAAAATCTTAACGCCGGGTATTCGCTCAATATCGATATATTCGCCATATCTTCTTTTCCTGCAAATCACCGAAATATCATAACCTCTTGTTTGCAATTCTTCAATCAGATGCTGTCCGATAAATCCAGTTCCGCCGACAATCAAAATTTTTGTCATATTATTGCTGTTATCCGCCCTTTTACCCTTATTCCAACGGCTATTTCGTCAAAACCAAATAATAATTAAAATTGTCCTTAAATATTTTTTTAATCTTGAGGCCGGATTTTTTTACCAATTTTTTCAATTCACCCCGATAAAAGACATGGTAGTAGCGCTTGCTCATCTGGCTATTGGGCGCGCGCCAATCAAACAAAA
Source organism: Patescibacteria group bacterium (assembly GCA_028707065.1). Lineage (NCBI taxonomy): Bacteria > Patescibacteria group bacterium. The sequence goes on from JAQTUZ010000001.1 coordinate 32,285, forward strand.
CATCATTCCAGTCCATTTTATTCTTGCCGAAAATTTTTAAGAGCGAAAATTTATAGATCATCTTCCGATATTTTTCCAGCGGCCACATATTCCAGACGGTCAGAATTATTTTCCCGCCGACTTTTATCTTGTTTTTTAATTGCTTCAAGGCTTGCACGCGCAGATCTTTTCCCGGCAGATGTTGCAAGACGGCGATGCAAAAGACATAATCAAAATCATAATCAGGCAATTCTCCCAGATTCAAAATATCCTCGACCGCGAATTTATATTCCGGATATTTATCTTGGCAAATTTTTATCAAGCTTTCACTTTGATCTACGCCGATATACTTAGCGTGTCTTTCTGTTAAAATTTTTAATGTTCTTCCGTTGCCGCAGCCCACATCCAAAACTTTTACTCCTAGCTCCACTTTGTTGAGAAAATCCGAAAGCGGCGGCAAAATAAACTTCTCCCGCGTCTCGTCAAAGGTCCGAGCGTCATCTTCGTAATTCTTGCGCACGATCCTCAATAATTCCTTCTGCGTGTCTTTATTCATAATTTCAGATTATCAAAACCCCGCCCTTTTGTCATCCCGCCCCATTGTCATTGCGAGCGCCGCGCGAAGCAATCTCGCCCCTGGCGGAAAAACACTTCGCTATCGCGAGACGCGGGATTGCTTCGTCGTCCGCCCAAGGCGGACTCCTCGCAATGACAAAAATAAAAGGCCCCGACACATTTCTGCGCGAGGCCAAGAACAAACAAACAATTTTCTCAGGTCACGTTGTAATTGCTGCCAGGCAGTTAGCGTTTAAGGCGCAGGCGACAAAGCTGTAGGACCATTCCCGCCGTGAACCGGCCCAGTGGAAGCAACGGACATAGAGGTTGCCGCCAGTCTTGCAATAAATGGTGCCCCAGAAAAAAATCCATGCTTCATTTTTGAATTCTTCCGTAATAAATTCGGGGAATTCCACCAAGGCATCAAGAATATTCGCATTAAGTACTGATTTGTTAGCAAGCTCTTTACGAATCTCGAATCCCTTAATCGTTTTGCCGATTTGCTGACGGTCAGAACGAAAAAAAATGACTTTCCGGCCATCAAGATACAATCCGTCCGGCCTTTTTTCCAAAACAGCCAGGCCCCTTCCTGAATGCGATTCGATCCCGTAACCTTCTTTAACCGGCTTCGGCGTCAAGCCTAAATTGACGATCAGCGTCGTATCATTAATCTTCCTGACCAACGGCTGTATGGCAATATATTCATCGCCGAGCGTTTGCAGGAATTTAATGAAACTTTCCTTCCCTTCGCCCATGAGCCAAGGAATTATTTCCAGCCCGATTTTCATCTGGCTGAAAGTTTCCCTGATGAGCGAGAACAAACTGATGACGTTCGACATGAGCTTGCCCAAATCCGCCCAATCCAACGACCGTTTCGCTGACATACATCCTCCTTTGCCGCCTCATTGCCAAAATCCGCCCAAAGCGGACCGGCGCCGACTTAGCATTGGTTAAGGTTGAAAAAGTGCCTTTTTGCGGTCATTTAACCGCAAAAAACATAACCCGATATTAGCACAAAATTATTTTCCTGTCAACCTCACCTCATTTGTCATCCTGAGCGCCGCGCGAAGGATCTATTATAGGAGATGCTTCTAAAAACATCAGCAAACATTAGAACGAACAAGTAAAAAATATCATCGATAAAAAAATTGGCAGTAGTAATTCAAGTTTTGCCTAGAATAGATCCTTCGTCGTCAGCCGAGGCGGCCTCCTCCTCAGGATGACAAAAAAATGTTGTCTGCTACTTGTTACCTGATACCTGTTTGAATTTCGCCCGCGCAATTTTAATTTCTTCCCAAGAATAATCATCGCCAAGTTCGTCTTTGATCGGCGTCAGTTTTTCAAAGCCGACTTTTTTAATGGCGGCGAAAATCTTGTCCTGTTTTTTAGAACTCACCAATTTATCGATGTCTTTTATCAAGCCTTTTTCAATTAAAAATACTAAGTGGTTATAAATCGTTTCAACGGTGAAGCCGCGCGCGCCGGCGATCCCGGCCGGATTGTAATTCTTGTTGAACAATTCCAAAGTTTCCAATTGCGTCAATTTGGTATTCAAAGTTTTCTTCTCCACCTTTATTTCTCCAAAATCCACCTTTAACACACCCCGGCGCTCCGAGACGTCGCGCCACCCCTCTCGAGAGGGGACTTTTTTAAAATCTTTTCGTGCGTAGCGATTCCCCTCTGGAGAGGGGTGGCTCGCGCCTCGCGAGACGGGGTGTGTGACGTCCGAAGCTCCGCCCAAACAATTATCGCACTTGCCGCAGTGTTCAACGTCGTATTCGCCGAAGTAATTCAGAATATATTCCGGACGGCAACTGAAATGATAGACATAATCTTCCATCTCGTCTAATTTACTGTAAGCCCGGGCGGCTTTTTCGCGCATCGCCGAAAAATCTATCTTGACTTCGGATCGCGGAACGCGTTTCAAAATTTGGATTTCCGTACCGCGCTTAGGCGGATTATATTCGACCAGCTCGGCTTTTTTCCAGGCATTAATCGAGCGCACCAAAGCTTCGCGGCCGACTTCGATAGTTCCGGCCACTTCATCCAGATCAAATTCCCAGCCCTCGAACAACTCGGTGGCAAACCGCGCGTTCAATTTATTCAAGATTTCCACCTGCTTCTTGGCTTGTTTGGAAACAAAATCCAAAGTCGTCTGATGATTATTGATCATCCTTAAAAATGCCGGCGAAGTTTTTTCGCTCGAGCGGGCGATATAACCTTCTTTTTCCAGAATTTTCAAACAGGTGCCGACGGCCATGTCCGGGACTTTGTCCGACAAATTTTCCATCAGCTCGGCATAAGTCGTAAAAATCCGGTCGGTTTCATAGTTAGTCAAAACTTCGTAAATTTCCAGAACTGTTTCCGGCGCCGGGTTATCGCCCTTGATAAAAAATTCCCGCAAGAACCGATCCTTGGGCGCAAAAAATAAAAGACAAAGCGAAGGCGCGCCATCGCGACCGGCCCGGCCGGCCTCCTGATAATAGGCCTCGATCGTCCCCGGCATATCGTGATGAATCACGAAGCGCACGTCTTTTTTATCAATCCCTAAGCCGAAAGCGTTGGTGGCAACGATTATTTTAGTTTTGCCTTTCAGAAAATTTTCCTGCGTCCAAGAACGGCTTTCCGGATCCATCCCGGCGTGATAAAAAACCGCTTCCAAACCGCGCTCTAGTAATACGTCGGTAACTTCTTCAGCTTTGGCGCGCGTGCCGGTGTAAATTATCCCACAGCCTTCGACGCTTTCGGCCGCGTCAGCGATCAGCGATAATTTTTGCGCGTCCGGCGCTTTGATCACGCCGAATTGCAGATTCGGCCGGGTAAAGCCGGTGATTATTTTTTTCACCCCAGTCATATTTAGCTGCTTCACAATATCCTCTTTTACTTCAGGTGTAGCTGTAGCTGTAAGCGCAACTATGGGAGGGTGACCGCAAAGTTCGATCGCTCTGCCCAATCTCATATAGCTGGGCCGGAAATCATGACCCCATTGCGAAATGCAATGCGCTTCGTCCACTGCGAATAATTTCACTTTCAACTGAGCAAGCTGTGAAACAAATTCATCATTATAAAATCTTTCCGGTGCGATATATAAAAGTTTATAAAATTCTTTTTTGACCAACTCCAACCTCTCTTTGGCCTCGTCGGGCGAGATCGAAGAATTGATGAAAGTCGCGGGCACGCCGATCTTATTCATCGAATCAACCTGATCTTTCATCAAGGCGATCAGCGGCGAAACCACGATTGCCACGCCGTCCAATACCAAAGCCGGCAATTGAAAAATCAAAGACTTGCCGCCGCCGGTCGGCATCACGACTAAAACGTCTTTGCCGTCCAAGATGGCGTCGATCGCTTCTTCCTGCCCGGGCCTAAATTTATCAAAACCATAATGGATTTTGAGCAATTCGACCGCCTGCTTCTTTTTTTGACTGGCTCCGGCAGAGTCTCGCGTAGCGGACTCTGCCGTTAAATTCGTATTTTCGGTATTCATCTAATTCATCTTATAAAAAATACCGGCTATGCGCAAGCCGGGAAATGTTTCATAAAAATAAGTGGTTCTTGTTTTGTCATCCTGCCTGCCCGGCCAGGGAGCGCGTCGCGAAGGATCTATTACACGCGAAGCGCGAACATCGTTGACAAAAATTTTTATCGTATTGATATGGGCCTCATGAGTAATAGATCCTTCACTCCGCTCCGCTGCGTTCAGGATGACAAAAAATTTTTGCCAATTTTAACTTTTCCGCTCTGGATAATTTCTTAATTTTACTTTCCGCCTTAGCCGCCGCGGACCGGTTGCGGAATTTTTTGGAGTAAACGATTTTCACCGGCCTTCTGGCGCGGGTATATTTCGCGCCCTTTTTCGATTCGTTATGCTCCTTAACTCGCCGCGCCAAATCAACCGTGATCCCGGTATATAAAGTCTGATCCGCGCATTTTAAGATATAAAGATAGTACATGAATTTATTATCGCACTTTTAAACAAAAAAAGGCAGACGCTCTGGTCTGCCGTTACTTAATGAAAAGGCGGATTTGTTTCAGGCCAAGGGACTGTCCTTGCCGAGACTCGCGATTATTTCCGCCGCCTCGTCCACCAATGGCCGTAAACTTTCGTCATGGGTAAAGACCAGCAGCCTGGTTCCGCGCTGAGCGCCCAAGGCGGATAATTCCAAGACATTAATAGCGTCAGCTTCGGCGCCGGTATCGGTCCGACAGACGGTTATTTTTCCCGGCTCGACTTTTTTCTCCCGCATCCTGGCGGCAATGACCATGCAGGCCAGCTCTCCCAGCCCGCTCTTCGCCGAGACATCGCAAAATTCTTCGTACGTCGGTAATTTCCCTCTAATATTGGTTTTCCCGATCTTTTTTAAAGTCATTTTGCCCTCCCGTAGCATTAAAAAGATCCTGAATGTTCGGCCTCCAGAATCACTTTGCGCCTTTATACAAAATTAGTCAACTTTTCTGCTCTTCCAGATTTCCACGGTATTTTTGAGCGCCGCGGCAATAGTTATCGGCCCGACTCCGCCCGGCACCGGCGTGAGATAACCGGCTTGGTCCTTGACGCTTGCGGCGTTCACATCGCCGCGAACTTTATCATCTTCTTTGCTGATGCCAATATCAATAATCACCGCGTCTTTTTTTATCATCTCGCCGGTTATCAAATCAGGTTGGCCCACCGCCGTAACCAAAATATCCGCCTTAGCCGTTTGCTCGGCCAAATCTCCATCGGCAGGCGTTACGATTTTTGTCAGCGCGCCGTGCAATTCCAAAATTTTGGCGAGCGCCAGGCCGAATATTTCCGAATTGACCACAATGCAAGCCGACCTACCTTCGGGATTAAATTTTATTTCTTCAAAAATTTCCAAGATCACCTGGCAGACCGGCGGCAAAATTTCCTCGTCGCCCGCCATTAATTTTTTCAAATTCTCCGGATGAAAACGATCCACATCCTTGGCCGGATCCATTAAAGCGATTATTTTATCCGTGTTGAAATTATCCGGCAGCGGCAATTGCAATAAAATTCCGTCCGTCGCCGTATCATTATTCAAAAACTTGATCATTTCTTCCAGCTCGGCTTCAGCCGCATTGGCCGGCAATTTATAGAGCGTCGTATCCACGCCGACTTTTTTCGCCTCTTTTTCTTTGAGCGAAACATAAAGCTGCGAATCCGGCCGGTCGCCAACTAAAATAATTGCGAGCATCGGGCGCTTGGGCGCGCAAATATCGTTCTGATTGCGCAACAAAATCTCGGCGACAATCTCGTCCTTGATCTTATCGGCTATTTTTTTTCCATCGATAATTTTCACGTAACATGGAGCACACAACACGTAACAAATCTTAAAAAATTCGTTACCTGCTACGGGCTATTAATTAGTTCTAGTAGAATCTCTGCCGGCGATCTCCGCTAAGGTTGCCGTTATATTTGAATTTGACGGTGCAAATAATCGGGTATATATTATAGTGTTGCGGGTCCGAAATTTTTTCACTTTTTCAGGGAGGTACTGATGATAAGTCCCGAAACCGTATTTGATTATTGCGTCAGGAAGCTGACCGAGCAAATCCGCGAATGCACTTTCAAGCCCCGGCTCCCCGATTCCGAAGGAATTGTTGATGAGGCAATCGCCAAAGCTTATCTCAAATTACGCGAAGCCGCAGTGGTCGGACCCATCTATAAAGCATTACGGGACAAAAATCCGGATGAATACGGTTACCATGAGTTCGACCGCGATTACGGGAAATACATCTGGGACAAGGGATACCAGTGGGTCAAGGGGATCATCGGCGAAGAACCTCTGTACGTAATCCACTTTCGATAAAGAAATAGGGGAATAAAGGGTTGTTTGGAATTCCAAGCGACCTTTTTTATTTTCTACTTATTCGGTCTCGATTACGGATTTTAACCATGCGGACCATTTGACAGTTTTAAGGGAAAAGACTAAGGTAAATTGAAAACTTAATCGCTCCTTTTGCCCTAAAATCTTTTTCCCCGAGAGGTGTTTTATGGTTACCAAGGAAATTATTCGCCGCTTTTTCATCCAAAAACTGGCGAGCATAATCAGCCAACATTCGGAAAAAGGATTGCCGTTCTCTCCGGAAGAATCAGTCAAAATCGATTGGTGGATGGCTGAAAGGTGCATCGACCGTTATTTTCCCCATCTGGTGGAAGAAACTCTCCAAAAGATAAACGAAGAAAAACCGGAAAAATACGACTTTGCAGATTTCGAAAAAGGCTTTGGGTTCATGGTCTGGGACACGCTTTTCATAAGAAACGTCTCAGTCTGCCTGACCGCTCCTTTTTACGAAAACGTCTGGATTTACAAATAATAATTCCGGCCGCTATTTACCCGAAGTTACTTAGGCAACTAAGTAACTTTTTTATTTTCCTTTATTTATTTTAGGGATTTTCTTATTATATTCTCTTCAACGGCAAAAGCAAATTGTCCTTCCTTTTGTTTAACTGTTCCGATTTTTATCGGCAGAACAAAACGCGGACTGCCGGATTGCGCTTTTTTATCATACTCCATTATCTCAACGAGCTTATTAATATTACCTTTATAAACAGTAGGCAACCCAGCGGAATGAATAAGTTCATTCTGACTGCTCAAGTCAGCGTCGCTTAAAAGCCCGAGCAAATTAGAAATTTTTCCTTCAAAAACCATCCCCAACGCGACCGCCTCACCATGAGAAATCTTATAGTTCTCAATCGTTTCAATGGCATGGCCGATAGTGTGGCCGTAGTTCAAAATTGTTCTTTCCCCAGATTCTTTTTCGTCTTTGCTGACAATCGCCGCTTTAATTTTGGCCGCTCTTTCAATAATTTCCACCAATTCTTTTTCTCCAAGATTTGAATAATTATTTTGTAAAAATTCATATAATTTAGCATCTTTGATCGTTCCGTATTTTATCAATTCCGCCAAACCATTTTTAATTTCTTTTTTCGGCAAAGTGTTTAAAAAATTTATAGCGGTAATCACGGCGACCGGCTGATAAAAAGCGCCGAATAAATTTTTTCCTTCGGGCATGTCCACTCCGGTTTTTCCGCCAATACTACTGTCCACTTGAGCCAGCAAAGTTGTCGGTATTTGAATAAATTTAATTCCTCTTTCGAAAATAGAAGCCAAAAATCCGGCTAAATCACCAACCACTCCGCCACCCAAAGCGATTATCATCGATTCTCTACCAAAACCATTTTTAATCATTTTTCGGCCAAGAGAAATAACCGTGGCGAATGTTTTTGATTTCTCGCCAGCTGTAAAACTAAATACTTTTGAAAACAAGCCGGCTTGATTAAGTTTTTTTCCCAAATCTACGGCATAAAGCTTCCCGACATTCGAATCTGTAATGATAGCAAATTTACCGCAGCCGAATTTTTTGAAATTTTCTTCAGCAACAATACCTTTTCCGATTTTTATCGGATAACTATTATTTTCAAGATTTACAATTATTTCAACCATAAATGTCAGGAATAAACCCACCCTTCCGCCAGCTGGCGGATCGCCGGGCTCGGCACCCCTCCCCCACGCATCGCTATTGCTTTACGGGGCAGGCAAGAGGGGAATTAAAAACGTTACGCATTATGAGTTATGAGTTATGCGTTACGCGAGGTGGGCAGCGGAAATTTTCCGCAAAGTTTTTTCACTTCTTTTTTCAGCTCGGCCAATTTCGTTTCGTCATTTTTATTCATTATCGCCTGGTCGATCCACTCGGCGATTTTCGTCATTTCCGCTTCTTTCATGCCGCGGGTGGTAATCGCCGGCGTGCCCAGGCGGATCCCGGAAGGATCCATGGGCGAGCGGGGATCATCCGGCACCATATTTTTATTGACCGTGATTCCGGCCTTATCTAAAGCGATTTGCGCCTCTTTACCGCTGATATTTTTATTGGTGACATCGATCAACAATAAATGATTGTCAGTTTGCCCGAAACAAATACGATAATCGCGTTTCTTAAATTCTTTTTCCAAAACTTTGGCGTTCGCCATTATCTGGCGGGCATATTCTTTAAAACTCGGCTCGAGCGCTTCCTTAAAAGCCACAGCCTTGGCGGCAATATTATTTTCATGCGGGCCGCCCTGAAATCCGGGGAAGACCGACTTGTCGATCGCCTTGGCGAACTTTTCTTTGCACATGATCATGCCGCCGCGGGGGCCGCGCAAAGTTTTGTGCGTGGTCGTGGTAACAATATCGAGGATCGGCACCGGATTATTCATCGCCCCGCCGGCAATCAGCCCGGCGATGTGAGCGATGTCAGCCATGGTAATGGCGCCGACTTCATCGGCAATCGCTTGAATTTTTTGATAATCGATTTCGCGCGAATAAGCGCTATAGCCCACCAAAATTAATTTCGGTTTATGCTCGATCGCCATTTGGCGGAGATTATCCAGATCGATCACACCCGCGGCGTTCGTCTTATAGCGGACAAAATTAAAAATTTTCGCCATATAAGTTACCGGGTGGCCGTGCGTCAGATGTCCGCCATGCGATAAATCCATGCCCAAAATCGTATCGCCCGGTTCAAGCAAGGCAAAATAGACGGCAATATTGGCCGGCGCGCCCGAAAGCGGCTGGACATTGACGTGCTCGGCGCCAAAAATTTTCTTGGCCCGCTCGATCGCCAGCGTTTCGACTTCATCGATAAATTGGCAGCCGCCATAATAACGCTTGCCGCAATAACCTTCGGAATATTTATTGGTCAGCACCGAGCCGAGCGCTTCCAGCACGGCCGGTGAAACGAAATTTTCCGATGGGATCATCTCCAGACCCTCTTCCTGCCGCTTGGTTTCTCTGGCCAAGGCCGCGTAAATTTCCTGATCCTCTTTTTTTAAATTTTTATATTTAAACATAGCAAAGAATTGTTAAAAATTATTAAAATCCGGCTAATTGCCGCCTATTACACCATAAGGCCCAAAATTATGACTAATGTCTTAATATTACAGCCTAAAATTCGCTCTGTCAAAACTAAAAATCCAAAAAAACAATAATTTCTTTGACAAATTATTTTTTATAAATTATTATATTTAGTTCCCTGTTTTTTCACTTACCAAAAAAGAAAGGTCGTATCCATGGATCAAACAAAAGCTGTTGCCCGGCAAAAAACTTCCCCGGGATCCGTGGCAGAGGCGATTGTCTTTGCTCCGGGTAAAACGATGTGTTCGATTTTTTTTCTTCCCAAATCCTGCCGCGATCGCGCCGTAGTCCCGATAGTTTATGAATATTTCTATGACGACGAAAATCTTGCCGCTCTGTTGAGAGCCAACTCGCGGGAGCAAAACGTCGTCAGACAAATTATTTTGCTCGGCGGCAAATACCTTGTTTCGACCGCCACCGGGACGATCATGGATTTTAACCTGCCCGGGCTGCCCAAAACCGAACAGCTCGATTATTGTTCTTTTTCCAAAAAAAATATCGAGGCCGCCAAACGATTGGTAATGGCCGCGGAGATTGAACAGGCGGTGGCCGCCCTGATCTACTGGCCAAAAACGCAGGGCGAAGCATAAGCAATCCCGGCTCAATCTATTTTTCGTATTACAAAACCGTTAAACCCCGGCCAGGCTTAACGGTTTTTTCTTTTAGCCGCTTTATTGTCCGGTCGAATCCTGCGGGATAATTTCGAACCGAGCGGCCATTTCCGCAAAGATCGCGTCATATTGGCAAGAATTTTCCACGCAATAATGCTGCAATTTATAGAGAATGTCGCCGGAGACGGCGTTGATCTGGGTAATGGAAATCCTTTTGCCGATAATTTGATTGACGTATTTTTCCTCCCGGCCCAAAAGCGGCCCGACTTTGACCGGCTCGGTCGAAGTAACAAATTGCAAGCCCGGAATGCCTTTTTGATTATTGGCAAAATCCTCTTTCATAAATTCCGCCAGAGTAGTGGTGCTGTTCTTGGGCAGGGAATAAACGGAGATTACCACTTTTTCCGCCACGGTATTGGTCGCGATCGAACCCGGCGGCAAATAAAAAAGAAACATTCCCTGCTTTTGTTCCTGCCAATCGCCCGGAATGTAAACGCTCAAAGTTTTGTGCGTCATCTTTTGGGGATTCTTAATCGCGCCAAAATCATGCCCGTTTTTGTCGGCCGTATTTTGCTGCGGTAAAAAATTAATAAAAGCGCAGCCGCTAAGCGAGAGCGCCAGAAAAAAAATCACGGTTAAAAAAATTTTATTTTTCATTTGCTTTTAATGATATTTTTTTAAGATGATGGCATGATTTAAGGAAAAAATAGCCGACCACCGCGAAAGTCACCAGCGGCGAAAGGTAATTCGGGATATTCACTCCGAAAGAATCGAAGAGCATGATGGCGCCGAGAAAAAAAATCGAATACATCGCTCCGTTTTTCAAAAATAAATATTTTTTTATTCTTTCAATATTGCTGATGGTAAATTTTCTCACCACATAAGCGCCCAAACCGTTGCCCGCGATGATCAGCGGCACCGAAAGAGTAAAGGCAAAAGCGCCCAGCACGCCGTCGATGGAAAAAGTCGCGTCGATTATTTCCAAAAACATTATTTTGCTCACATCGGACAAGCCGCTGCCGGATAATTTCCGTTCGCTTTCTTCGGCGTTTTGCTTAAAACCATGGGTGATAAAAAAGGCGGTGGAACCGACCACGGCGCCAAAAGCGAGCATCGGACTCTCCTTCAGGGCAAACCAGACGATCACCGCCAATAAAAAAGAAACGACGGCAAAAAACCAAACGCCCTGGGACTCGATGAATTTTTCGCCATACAGGCCGTAATTCTTCGGCTCCAAAAAGAGCCAATGAAAAAATAAGAATATCAAGAATACGCCGCCGCCGATCAAAAGCGTCGGCGCGGAAAGTTCGATCGCCCTAAGGACGGAAGGGTCGTTGGAAAAGGACGCCACCAGCGCGCCAACCGGTCCGAGCGACGGCGTTACTCCCCAAACGATCGCCCAAGGCAGCAAGCCCCTGACCACAAAGACCGCGAAGATCAAGCCCCAAAGCAAAAACCACCGGCGGGCGCGGGCGCCCATCGTGGAAAGAACTTGCGCATTGATAATGGCATTATCAATGCTGGAAATCGTCTCAAACAGACAAAGTCCGACAATGATGATTAGGATAGAAAATAAATCCATAAAAATAATATAATCTGAATACTACAAATTGTATCCGAATTCTACGAACTCTACAAATCGAAAAATTTTCCGTAAAAAACGTTCGTAGTATTCGGTCCGCCAGCTGGCGGATTTCGTAGGTTCGGATTATATTTTTTATCGAGCTAAGCTTCCAATATAATATTGTTCCAAGGTCTGCCGGTCGATGTCAAAATTAGGCTGACCGGAATTTTTCTCGTCGGCATCAAAAACGGCGGTGGCGTCGCGGCCGCAATAAGCCGCGATAGCCGCTTCTTTGTCCGGATTAGGCGCGACATGATCGGTGATGTTGTAAATATTATTATTGACCACCAGCCAGCAATCGGTCGACGAATTATGCTCAGCCACGGTCAAGAAGGGAATGCCGGTTTTCACCGCCGGTGCCGGAACGACAACCGATTTTTTCGCGCCGCAAGCGGAAACCAAGCAAAGAACAAAGAACAAAGAACAAAGAACAAGAATTTTTCTCTTACTCATAGCTGGCAAATTTAAAAATTATTTTAATCGTTTCTGCAACTTTTTGATCGTTTCGCTGAAACTTTCTTTGAAAAAATTATAAGCTTTGTATTGCGAAGGCCGGCCGACCAATTCGAGAAATCCAAAACCTGACGCTTTCCGATTGCCAAAATAGCCGGAAACGGCCAGCGGTCCTTCCCAATAATTGATCGTGCCAAAGATCATTTCCTGATTTTTAATCAGCGGCGCGACTCGCAATTTTATTTTTTTCGCCGGTATTTCAATCAGCCAATTGAGCGGATACTTGGCTTTGGTCTTCGGGCTGGCCCACGCTTTGCCGATCGGCGTGAAAATAACTTCGGTCAAATGTTCAGTCTTGCCGTTAGGATAAGAAATATCAGCCAAAGTCATTTTTTTATTCTGGCTCGATAACTCGAAACAAACCATTTCCGTATTATCATCCAGCTGCAGCGAAAACCAATTCCACTCATCTTTAGCATAGGGCGCATTCGCCCATTGGTGATCCATCCAGGATTTGCCCGTCACTTTTATTTTCTGGCCGCCGATCTTGATCTCGCCTTCAGTTTTTAAGTTGGTCAACGAATAATAATAGCTGCTCCTTTTACCCAGATCAAGCTGGCCCTGGCCGCCCTCCAAAAGCGGTTTTTTGGTCGAGGTTAAAATCAAATCAAAATTTTGGGATTTAATTTGATATTTAAACGGCGCGGTTTCCACCATTGCCGAAACAAGATACCCGTCAAGAAAATTAGTGTCAATATAATTGACGAACAAAAGCGGCTGGCGAAAACTGTCCCGCGAGATGAGAGAAACATAATCGATCACCGGATAGGATTTTTGTTTTTTGATATCCGACAGAATTGAATGCGAAAAATAAGCTTTGGCAAACGGCATTTTTATGAACGGCAAATTGACCTTTTTCGGTTTGGCCTGAAAAAGGCAGTCCATAAAAGCATAACGGTTACCCGCCTTGTCTTGGAGGTTGCCGTTCCAATACCACCACTCGATTATCTTGTCGTGCGCGAGCTCGTCTTGCGGAAACTTTATCGCGTAACTCATAACGCGTAACGCGTAACGGAAAATCGTAAATCCGATTTTCAATAATTGATTACGTTGGCGTTTTTATACCTCCATTATACCACAAAACACCATTAAAAATCTTTTGGATAAAAAATCCTCTTGCTGTCAAAGACAAGCAAGAGGAGGGGTTAAAGAAAAAAGTGACAAGTTTTAAACTGTTACGGAACGGGAACGAAGAGTGTCATGGGAGAAGGACGGATCGTGCCGGTAGACCTCAACCTCATCGATGCCGAAGAAGACGTGCGGCACGCGGCCATCAGAATAGCGCGAACCCGGGCACAAAGAAATACTATTAACATCGATTGGGGCTCCGCACGTTAGAAAATTCTCGAGGGAAAACTGCGAGACCTCAAGCGAGGTCATCGTTTCAATGCCGCGTTCCCAGATTTTTTCCGCTGAAAGCAATTTTAGCTCTGCGTCGCCCTTATTCGCTTCGCGATGGCCGCCGTGACGGATAATATAACTTTGATCCGGCCAACGGTCGTGTTTAGCTTTCCCTAAAATATCAAGTTCGGGTGAAAAAGAATAATCAATACCCAATTTTTCCCGGAAAACTTTTTGGATCAACGCATGAGTAAACCCTCGGGGGACGATCAAAAACGGCAAAGATAAACCGTTTTTTTCAATCGATTTTTCCATCACCGCCTGCAATACAACGATTTCCCCTAGGCGCAACCCATAAATTAGCCGGCAAAAATCATCCTTTTCTTGCAAAAACAGCCTGCAATCCATAATAAACCGCCTTTCTTTTTTATTTCTTAATTTTAAAAATGTTCAAACGAAATTTACCCGAATTTAGCATAAAAAATAAAATCTGTCAATTCTGCCCATTTTTTTTAACCATATATCCTTCTTCAAGGCGATAGCCGAGCTTTTTATAATAACCGCGCGTGCCGATCCCGGCGATAACCGCAATTTGATTAAAATTATTCTGTCGGGCGATCTTTTCCGCTTCGGCCAAAAGTTTTCTTCCCAATCCGCCGTGCTGGATTCCCCCCTCCTTTTCAAGGAGGGGTTTGGGGGTGGTTCTCCCGCCGACCGGCACCAGCTCGCCATACACATGCAACTCTCTAACTATTGCCGAATTATTTAAAAAAGAATATTTTTCATCCGCTATCTTTTTGTCATCCTGAGCGCCGCGCGAAGGATCTATTGTCCGAGAAATTTTCAATTTCGCAATAAAAAATTTTGATTGAATAAAATCGGCGTTCTTACAAAATAGATCCTTCGTCAGGGACTCAGGATGACAAAGAAACGGAAGGCGTAAACGGCAAAAACCGTAAAGCGTTTTCCCGTCTTGTGAATCAAAAGAAATGAAATATTCCTGTCCGCCCGACGCGGGATATTCTTGAATATTCAATTTCAACTTTCCAGCTTTAATAGTTTTATCTTTAACTTCGCGGCAGCGGATGCAGCGGCAGCGCGCGCCTTCCTGCTGCATAACCTGGCGCAGATTAGTGATCGTGTTTCCCGCTTCGATCGATTCGCCGGGAATATCGCGGATCAATCTGATAATCCGGACATATTCGGGCACTGCTTTTTTGCAATCGATAATTAGCTGACGCAAAACTTTATCGGAGTACGGGCGATATTTGCCAGCCTTCCACCATCGATAAAGTTTTGAACCCTTAGTCACGACTGTCGGATAAAATTTTATCTGGTCCGGCTGGAAGCGCTCGTCAGAAAATGATTGCTTGAACATCGCCAGATCTTTTTTAGCCGTCGCGCCGGGCAAGCCCGGCATCAGATGATACGTGACTTTGAACCCAAAATTTTTCAGCAGTTCGGTCGCGCGGACAATTTCGGCCACGCCGTGACCGCGATTATTTTTCGCCAAAATTTTATCATCGACCGCCTGCACGCCCAACTCGACCCGCGTCGCGCCCAGCTCGCGCATTTCGATCAATTCTTTCTCATCAATATAATCGGGCCTCGTCTCCAAAGTAATACCGATAATCTTATATTTTGCTTTTTCGTTTTTCTTCTGCTCGGAAAATAATTGCTTTTTAGTTTCTTCCAGCTTTAACACACCCCGTCTTGCGCGGCGCAAGCCACCCCTCTCGAGAGGGGACTTCTTATTTAATGCCCCGTCGCAGTCTCCGCCGCGGGACTGCGACGAAAACTCATTTGCCGCGCGGAAGCATTCTTTGATAAACCAAAATTTATAAGCGCGGGGCAAGACGCTCCAAGTTCCGCCGATCACGATCAGTTCGATCTTTTCCGGGCGATGGCCATTGATCTCCAAAGCTTCCAAGCGCGTCCGCACCTGCTCGTACGGATCATATTTATTACGGATCGCCCGCATCACGGCCGGCTCGTTAGACAAATAACTTTTTGGCACGTTTTTTTCCGTGGGGCAAAACGCGCACTTGCCCGGACATTTCCAAGGCTTGGTCAAAACCGCCACCGGCGCCACGCCGGAAAGCGTGCGCACGGCGCGCCGCTTTAACAGCCGCGCGAATTTTTCATCGAATTTAACCCGGCCGCTTTTTACCAAAAGCAAATACTCCCGCCACAGTTCCGAATGCCGGGGAAGTTCTTCACCTTTTTTGACCAATTTCCGCTTCAGGGCCATCAATTCTGCGGCGGTTTTTGGTTTTTGCTTAATAATTTCACCGATCATCATTGTTTAATTATACTGCTATCATATAAAACCACAAAACGTTGCTTGACAAATCGCAATTGCTATTATAAAGTAAGGGGATTTTTGAACCTTGCCAATTAAAATGGAAAATTTCATTTACCATCAACCAACAGAGGAGGCCTTATGCCTTATCTATTCCTTTTTTTGGGTTTGCTGTTAGCGAGCCCGATCGCGGCGGCGGGTGATAGCATCGCCTGCCCGACTTCCAAAGGATTGACTTCGCTGACGGATTCCCTGATCAAACAGGGCAAGGACGGCAAATGGGGCCTATACGGACTGACCACCAGAACGAGAAACTATGATTCAGTTAATTCGGCCAATCGGTACGAGATCGATGACACGCGCAAGACTCTGCGTAAGCGGGATATGGTGATTGTCAATGCGGGAATCACCGCCGAGCAGGCCACGCTGGCCCTGCATCATCCCGATTCGCTGACCTCGGCAACCACAGTAAGCAAGTATGATGGCTGGCAATTTTGGCTGACAGAAAAAAAATCAGCCACCGGCATCGCTTATCATGGTGATGAGCAAAAGACGGTCCAGAGGCAGACCAACGAGCTGGAGTCAAAAGTGTCTTGGAAGCTTGCGCTTTGCCTCTTCCTTATAAGCCTCTTCAGCGTTCTCTGCGCCCTGGATCTTTCCAAAAATACGCGGTTTAGAAACTCGAAGCACTTGATTTTCGCGAGTCTCTACTGTCTGGCGGTGATGGCCGTTCTGGTCAGCGAAGCAGTTGCCCTTTTCCAGACTCCGGCAATTACCTGGCCCAGAAAATTGCTGCTCGTGAACCTGGGGGCGTCCTTCCTTTTTATGGTCCTGATTGCCTTCAGCTTCAAAGATCAGCTGAAAATCCTGGTTAAGCCCAAGCTTAAGTTCGAAATCAAAGGAGCAGTCAGAGAATGGGTTTTGCCGCTGGGAATTTTCACGATCGCGGAATTGGTGATTTACGCCGGCATGATCACCAACAGCTCTTTTGCTTTGTTGGGCTATGCGGGCGTTGCCGTCGCGTTTTTTCTTATTTTCGCCGGGCTCCCGGCCGGAATTGATGGCTTTAAAAATTGGCGGAGCAAAAAAAAGCCCGTCAAAACCGCACAACCACCCCAACAACCGCCTCGGAAGCAATGATGAGTCAAAGCGAACAGTACTCCTGTTCGCTTTTTTATTTACCTTATGATTAAATTGGCCGGCGACCACCTCGCGTATTTGCGGATGGAAGAACATAATGCGAAACTACGTTTCTTACTTCTAACTTCTTACTTCGTTCCGGTTTCTCTTGCTTTTTCCGGCCTATCGTGTTATCTTTATTGTATCTTTAAAAATTAACTGTTTACCCCAACTTGGTTGCGGCAGAGGCTCTTTGAGCCTTAACCGTTTCTCGGCTGGGGAAAAAGCCAATGTTAGACAAAAAAATCAAAGAAAAGATCATCAAAAAGTTTCAGGAACATGCCAACGATACCGGTTCGCCGCAAGTGCAGATCGCCATTTTGACCGAAGAGATCAAACAATTGACCAAGCATTTGCAGGAACACCGCAAAGATTTCTCTTCCCGCCGCGGTTTATTGAAGAAAGTCAGTGAACGCCGAAAACTTTTGAAATATCTGCAGAAAGAGAATGAAAAAGCTTTCAAGGACGTGGCGGAAAAATTAAAGTTGAAGATCGCCAAAAAAATGGAAGACGATAAAGAAAGGGAAGATGAACTGGCTCGCCTGGCCGAAGAAGGCCACGAGGAAGACCTGTTGAACGAAGCCGAGATCGCCGAAAAAAACGAATAGTTTTTATAATATAGGCCCAGCTTTTGGGTCTATATTTGTTAAGAGGCTTTTTACAAATTTTCAAGTCAGTATATAATGCGAATACTACAAATTGTGCGCGAATACTACGAACGGATTTAACGAATTAAAAATAATTCGATAAATAATTTGCGGTATTCGCGAATAATTCGTTGTATTCGCATCATGTCATATGATAAAACATAAAGAACAGAGGGTTGGGGTGCTTGTTGATGCCTCCAATATGTATCATTCGGCGAGAAATCTTTTCGGCGCGCATCTAAATTATAAAGAAGTTTTGGACGTCGCGGTCGCCGGCCGGAAATTGATCCGGGCGATAGCTTACGTGGTCAAAACCGAAGGCGAAGAAGAAACGCCGTTTTTTGAAGCTTTGTCGCAGTTGGGTTTTGAAATTAATATGAAAGACTTGCAAATTTTCCCGGGCGGAATGAAAAAAGCCGACTGGGATGTCGGTCTTTCGGTCGACGCGATCAAGCTGGCGGAAAAATTGGATGTGATTGTTTTGGTTACCGGCGACGGCGACTATCTGCCTTTAGTTGAATATCTGCAAAACACCAAAGGCTGCCTCGTCGAAGTCCTCGCCTTCCGCAAATCCGCCTCATCCAAACTGATCGAAGCCGCCGATGATTTTATTGATTTGAGCGAGAATAAAAAATTCTTGATTCGCTAATTTTTTATAACCAGCTTGCTCATATAATGCGAACCTACGAATTGTACGCGAATACTACGAACAGTTTAACGAAGTTTATTCGACTATTAATAAACCTATGAAAAAAATTATTTTCCTTTTCGTTTCCGTTTTATTATTAGCAGGATGTGATTATAAAATTGTCAAAGAGCAACCAACTCAAAATTTTACAATACCGTCTATCGGCCAAATACAAACGAGCTCTCGGGCAACGCCAGAAACTAATACACAAACTAAGCAAAGTAATTTAACCTTACAAGCTAAATGTTCAAAAGATGCTGAAAATTTTTTTAATCTACATTGGCGCAAATCCATTCCTACCGGAATGTTAGCCTTAGATTATCAAAATCATTACAACAAAACTCTTGATAAATGCTTTATACTAATAATATTCAATTTCAAAACTGACATAGGCGACGGATCTCCGGCGTCATACACAAATGATAAATTTTTATATGACGTTTACGAGAATGTTCAATATGGAACAATAGATATTACAGACAAAATTTTACAAAAGTGTGAAGTTTCTAGTAAAAAATGTGTTTCCCTCGATGATTTTAATAATTTATCCGAATCATACATGAATAATTAAACCTATCGATGTTTAATACTATGAAAAAGTGTCCACGATGCCATTCGGAAAAAATAGAAAACTTACACATGGCCATTCTTCGCCGAGATGGTAAACCAACAAAATTTATGGGAGAGGCTGATTTTGTTAATTGTCAATGTGGAAACTGTGGCGAAAAATTTAAAATTCCTTATAGCGAGCATTGAAAAATTTTGGAAATGACGCGCAGCGTAGAGGCCGTGCAAAATTGCGTTGTCCGAAGTCCCGCTTCATTATTACAATTTTATAAACGAAGGCGGGCAAGTATAGCAATTTTGCTAGGCTTCATAGCGGAGCGGCCCAAAATTTTTCCTGCGAGCAGTTTTTGCGCCACTTTTTTAAAAAAGTGGCAAAAGATATTTTAATTAATTTAAATAACGCCTGGTCGCCAAACATGCAGTTCCCAATCGGACTGAAGTTTGTCGGCCAAGCACAAAAGAAAATGTCAGAAAAATTTCAAGAACAAAGAGTGTCCGGACCATGGCTTGGCCGGGAACTCTCCTTGCGCGCCGGTAAAGTGGCGCTGCAGGCCGATGCGGCCGTCATCGCCCAATATGGCGAGACCGTCGTCTTAGCCACCGTCGTCGAAGCCCAGGAAGAGCGCAACATCGATTATTTCCCGCTGACCGTTGATTTTGAAGAACGGCTTTATGCCGCCGGCATCATCAAAGGTTCGCGCTGGATCAAACGAGAAGGCCGCCCGACCGATGAATCGATCTTAAACGGCCGGATGGTCGACCGTTCTTTGCGTCCGCTTTTTTCAGGTGTTTCGCGCAAAGATACGCAGATCGTCTGCACCGTGCTCTCTTATGACACGGAAAATAATTACGACATCGTCGGCTTAGTCGCCGCTTCGGCCGCGCTTTCCATTTCCGGAGTGGAATGGAAAGGCCCGGTTGGCGGAGTCAAAGTCGGCTTGATCGATGGCAACATAATTTTCAATCCGACTTACTCGCAAATGGCGACCAGTCAGATGGAATTGACTATCGTCGGCACCAAGGAGCGCACGATTATGATCGAAGCTTCCGCCAACGAAGTAAAGGAAGAAATAATGCTGGATGCGATCAGCCAGGCGCAAATCGAAATGCAGCCGGCGATCGAATTGATCAACGCCTTTAAGAAAAAAGTCGGCGTCAAAGAAAAAATAGAAAAAACCCAGCTGCTTTCCCCGGAACAGATCCAAAAATCCGAAGAAAAGAAAAAATTGATCGCTATTGCCGAAGGCTGGCTCAAGAAAAATGTTTATCCCATTCTTTTTGACAAGCAATATTACACCAAGGGTGATAGAAAATTAGCCGTGGCCAAGATCGAAGCCGACCTGGATAAATTTCTTTTCGACCAAGGCATCGACGAAGATCAACGCGGCTTTATCGTCGGCCAAACCGTCGAAGGCGCAGTCTATTCCGAAATAACCAAACAACTTTTGGATAACGAACGCCGCGTCGACGGTCGCAAGCTTGACGAGATCCGTCCGCTTTATTCGGAAGTAAATTTATTGCCGCGCAACCACGGCTCAGGTCTATTTATGAGAGGCGAGACCCAGATCTTGTCCATCATCACTTTGGGCGCTCCGGGCTTGGAACAAAACCTGGAAGGATTGGAAGGCAAGAGCACTAAGCGCTTTATGCATCATTATAATTTTCCTTCTTACTCGGTCGGCGAGACCGGACCGAACCGCGGACCGGGCCGCCGCGAGATCGGCCATGGCGCTTTGGCGGAAAAAGCCTTGCTCCCGGTCGTTCCGGAAAAAAATGATTTCCCTTATACCATCCGCGTCGTTTCCGAAACCATGGGTTCGAACGGCTCGTCTTCGATGGCTTCAACCTGCTGCGCTTCATTATCCTTGATGGATGCGGGCGTACCGATCAAGCGTCCGGTCGCGGGCGTGGCCATCGGTTTGGCCTCCAATGCCGATATGAGCCAATGGAAAGTCTTAACCGATATCCAGGATCTGGAAGATGGCCAAGGCGGGATGGATTTTAAGATCACCGGCACGTCAGTTGGCATCACCGCGATTCAACTTGATACCAAAACCGATGGTTTGACCATGGAAATAGTCGAAGAAGCTTTGGAGCGCGGCCGCAAAGGCAGAATGCAAATCCTTGAAGTCATGACTCAGGCTATTCCCGCGCCAAGAGCTGAATTATCCAAATATGCTCCGCGCGTGGTCAGCTTCGCGATCAATCCGGACAAGATCCGCGACGTGATCGGCGCCGGCGGCAAGATCATCAACAAGATTATCGAAGAGCATGAAGT
This sequence comes from Patescibacteria group bacterium, assembly GCA_028707065.1. Classification (NCBI taxonomy): domain Bacteria; species Patescibacteria group bacterium. Next base: position 53,469 of record JAQTUZ010000001.1, read on the forward strand.
TGAAATTGATATTGAAGACGACGGTATGGTCTTTGTCACGGGTTCGAAAGCCGAGCAAGTGGCCAAGGCGGTCGATTGGATCAAAAATATCGCCCACGAATTCAAGGTCGGCGAAATCTTCACCGGACCGGTGGCGCGCATCCTGGACTTCGGCGCTTTTGTCGAATTAACTCCGGGCAGCGACGGCATGGTCCATGTTTCCAAATTGGCGCCGTATCGCGTCGGCCGTCCGGGCGACTTGCTTGATCCGGGAATGATGGTCACGGTCAAGATCGACGAGATCGATGAAATGGGCCGCATCAATCTTTCGATGAAAGATTGCCCGGAAAATGCCCATCTCTGGGTTGACAAGAAAGGCGAACAGAAAGGTGATTTCAATACCGGCTTCCGCCCGCGCCGAGACTTCGGCGACCGCGGCGGCAATCGCGGACCAAGACGAGAGCGGAGATAAGTAAAAAGTAATAAGTAAAAATATATAAAGAAAAGCCGTTCGGAGAAATCCGAGCGGCTTTTTTGTTAACCATTATTTGCTTGATTAACAATGTGATGTTAGGTACCCCATCAACAGTATGATTACTGCCACGATGATGGTCACTACCCAATCCTTTCTTGTCATCTTTTTTTGCTTCTTTTTTCCTTTTCCTTGTTCGATGTCCCCGTCTTGGGGGGCGCTTGAGTTAAACATTGTAAATAACTCCTTTTTATTGGTGAAAAAACAGTTTATTTCTGTTTATATCTTAGCACCATTTTACCTTTTTGTCAATAGCCAAAAAACACCGCCTTTTTCTGCTTTTTTGAGTTTTATCAGAATCTCCCCTCTCTCGATGAACTCAAGACAGGGCGCAAGGCATCCTGACGCGGTCCACGGCGATATTCTGCCGGGACCAAACTAAAAATAAAAAAACACTTACCTCCCGGTAAAGTGTCGTTGGATTTTTGGCCAATTATTTTTCACCATGGCCATGACGAGAAATAAGCGACGGCAGCCTGGCAGCCGAAGTAGCAAAGTGCCGCTAGCGCCAGGATGATGACGCCGAGGATGAGATACTTGCGCGCCTTGCCGCAACTCTTTTCCTTCTTGTCGGTCTTGAAATAATTCTCATGGTCGTGCATACGACCTCCTTTATAAAAAAGAATTGAAAATTTTCAATTGTTTGTAGCTTAGCGCTATTTTATCCGTTTGTCAACAAACAACGCTAAAAATTCTTTAAATCCCCTTTTTGTCTCTGGTTGCTGACCCGTCCTTATTTTTTAGCAGCCCTTCTCTGATTATGTTATAATAAGCTTAGCTTGACGTTATATTATTTTAAAGGTAATATATTTGCTTGTCTTCCAATAATTTATGAATTTTCAACAAACCTGGTCTTCTAAGAAGGCCAACCACACTCCGATGAACAACGGTTCCAATTGGCAATCGAAAAACAAGAAAGGCTTTTCCCTTGCCAAAATTATTTTCAATAAAACTTTCTTCAAGATCATCGCCGTCCTCTTTTTACTGGGCGTGGTTTCGCTGTTCGCCGTGTTCGCCTGGTTTTCCCGCGACCTGCCCAATCCGAATCAGCTGATGGACCGCCAGGTGGCGCAAAGCACCAAAATCTATGATCGCACCGGCCAAAATATCCTTTATGATATCCACGGCGACCAGCAACGGACATTGGTAGAGCTGAAAGATATTCCCAACTATGTAAAATGGGCGACGGTGGCCGTGGAAGATAAAAATTTTTACGAGCACAAAGGCTTCAGCTTTTGGGCGATCTTCCGCACCATCGCCACTAACATTCTTTACCACAAAAAAGCGGGCGGCTCCACTTTAACCCAGCAATTCATCAAAAACGCGGTTTTGACCAATGAAAAAACTTACACGCGCAAGATCAAAGAATTGATTTTGGCCTACAAGATGGAAAAGAAATTTTCCAAGGACCAGATCTTGCAGCTGTACCTGAACGAGATCCCTTACGGTTCGACCGCTTATGGCGTGCAGGCGGCCAGCCAGCGCTATTTTAAAAAAGACGTCAAGGATCTGACTTTGGCCGAAGCCGCTGTCTTGGCGGCGCTGCCGCAATCGCCGACGGTTTATTCCCCTTACGGCTCGCACAAGGACGCGCTGATCAAGCGCCAGCAATATATTCTGGGCCTGATGGCCGAGCAAGGCTATATTACCAAAGATGAAGCCGAAGCGGCAAAAAAAGAGCAGCTCAAATTCGCGCCGAACACGGAGAATATCACCGCGCCGCATTTTGTCATGTATGTCAAAGAATTGTTGACGGAAAAGTACGGTGAAAAAATGGTTGAGCAGGGCGGCTTGAAGATCACCACCACGCTTGATCTTTCCAAACAAAAAGCGGCCGAGCAGGCCATCGGCGATTGGTGGAACAAAACCAAAGTAATTGATAAAAAAACCGGCAAGGAAAGCAGCTATAATAGTTTTGGCGCTTCCAACGCCGCCCTGGTTTCCCTTGACCCCAAAACCGGGCAAGTGCTCGCGCTGGTGGGTTCCCGGGATTTTTTCAACGAAGAGATCGATGGCCAGGTCAACGTCGTCACTTCCTTGCGCCAGCCCGGTTCATCGCTTAAGCCCCTGGTTTATTCGGCTCTTTTTTTGAAAGGTTATACTCCCAACACCATCCTTTATGACGTCTTGACTAATTTTTCTTCTGATCCGAAAAAACCCTACACTCCCAAGGATTTCACCGGCAACGAGCTGGGCCCGGTTACCATTCGCACGGCTCTCGCCGGATCGCTGAATATTCCGGCGGTCAAAGCTACTTATTTGGCCGGTCTGGACAATATCATCAGCCTGGCCAAGACTTTCGGCTATACCAGCTTGAACGATCAAAGCCGCTTTGGCTTATCGCTGGCTTTGGGTGGCGCGGAAGTTGAATTGCTGGAACATGCCAATGCTTACGGAGTTTTTGCCCAAGAAGGCATTTATCATCCGGTGGCTTCGATCTTAAAAGTCGAGGACAAGGATGGAAAAATCTTGGAACAATGGCAGCCCACGGAACAAAATGTTTTGGATCAAAATGTGGCCAGAGAAATCAATGATATTTTATCTGATAACAATGCCCGCGCTTTCATGTTTGGCGAACGTAATAATTTAATTTTGCCCAATCGGCCGGTCGCCGCCAAAACCGGCACCACCAACGACTATCATGACGCTTGGACAATGGGCTACACCCCTTCCTTGGTGGCGGGCGTTTGGGTGGGCAATAGCGACAACAAGGCGATGAACAAGGGAGCTTCGGCCGCCAACGCCGCCGGCCCGATCTGGAACGGATACATGAAAACAATTTTAAACAATACGCCGGTGGAACAGTTCACCAAGCCGAACATTCCCGTAACGGGCAAGCCGATCTTAGACGGCATAATTCCGGGGCAAACGGTCAAGATCGACAAAGTCACCGGCCTCTTGGCCACCGACCTTACTCCTCCGGAAATGATCGTGGAAAAAACTTTCCAGCAAAATCACGATATTCTTTTTTACGTCAACAAAGATGACCCTACCGGCCCGGTGCCAACCGATCCGGCTAGCGACCCGCAATTCGCCGAATGGGAAAAAGACTTGCAGGCCTGGACTGCCAAGCAAGCCGCCAGCTCCACGCTTGCTTTATCGACCGGCACGCCGCCGACTTTATACGACAACGTGCACACCCAGGAGAACAAACCAACCATAAAAATTATCGGTCCGATCAACAACGCGATCCTCACGGGAAATTTATTAACGACCGACGTCCAGGCTGACGCGCCGCGCGGAGTCAGTTCGGTAAAATATTACATCAACGACAATCTCTTTGCCGCCAAAGAAGGGCATTTCTTTAATTTAAACAATCAGCCGCTGGCTTTCTTGGCCAATGGTTATCACAATCTCAAAGTAATGGCTTGCGACGACGTGGGCAATTGCTCCTCCGACTCCGTGGAAATCAATCTGGTCGGCGGCAGCGAAAATATCAACGCTGCTTTTTCCGCGGCCATTGCCTGGCCGTCAAGCGGTCTGGCTTTGGGGGAAGGAGAATTGCCGGCCAATCTTAAATTCCAATTATCCAATCCCGGCCAAGTCGGCCGCGTCGATGTTTACGCCCGCGCCAACGGCGGTGAAGATTCCTTCTTGGGTACGATCAATTCAGTCACCGGCAGTGAAGTTTCGTTCCGCTGGCCCGGCCCGGATCAGTCAGGAACTTACACTCTTTTCGGCAAAGCCTATAGCTGGGAAGGCGATCTGGTAAAAACCAACGAAACAACGGTAACGATCACGCGCACGCCCGCCACCGTCGCCTTGCCTTAAAATAGTCAATAAGATGGTTACAAAATAGTTTTGTAACCATCTCAATTTAAAAACCGTCGTCTTAAAGGGGCGGCGGTTTTTCGTTTTTTATTTCTTGATTGCTTTTTTTCGGATTTTTTTTGGATATAGCGCGGCCTTCCATTTTCTAATTTCCCGCATGCTTAGCTCCCTGTCCAACCATGGCCGTTTTTTTGCCGGGGTTTTGCCGCAACGTATCGCCACTGACTCGCCATGACCCATTTCGTCCTCCTTTATTGTTTAATAGGCATAATAATATATAAATATCCTTTTTCACCCAGCGGCTTGATCAGGCACGGCGTATTGCCGTCAATCACTTCCAGCTTGATCGTTTCTTCGTCGATATTATTCAAGCCGTCCAATAAATATTGATAGTTGATGATAATGCCGTTGTCAATGCCGTTGGTTTCAGCTTCAATCTTGACGATATTTTCGCCGGTAGTGCCGGAGGCCGAAGAAACGATCACTTGATTTTTTCCTTCGGGAAAGTCCAGATTAATATCATTGATGCCGCTTTTGGAAAAAAGCGCCGACGCCTTAATGGCCCTGATCAATTCAAAACGGTTCAGCACGGCCGTGGTTTTTCCGGCCGCGGGAATAATCTGTTTATAATCGGGATATTGCCCCTCGATCAGGCGAGAAATCAATTCGGTATTATCGACCGCGAATAATATTTGATTGTCGTTGATGTAAAAATTAATTTCCTTTTTACCCCCCTCGCCCTGGTCCAGGCCGGCCAAAATTCTTAATATTTCCTGAATGGTCCGGGCCGGAACAATGACCTTTTGCTCTGGAACGGCCTTGTCTTTCCCCTCGCTACCCTCCTCTTTGATCTCCAATTCTTTTTCCGCCAAGCGATAGCTGTCCGTCGCCGCCAAAACCAATTTGTTCTGGCCAATCGTCATTAAAACTCCCGACAACTCGATGCGCGATTCACTGTTAGCCGCGGCAAAAACCACCTTGGCCAGCGCGTTCTTCAAGTCCGCGATCTTGACGGTTTTCTTATTTTTTTTCTCAATTTGCGGAATCAAAGGAAAATCCTCGCTCGCCTCGGTTTTTATTTTTGTCTTGAAATTTTCACACTCCACGCGTAAGACCCCGTCTTCCTTGATCAGATCAATTTTTTTATTAGGTAAAAGGTTGATGTAATCGGCAAAAATTTTGGCATCTACCGTAAAACTTCCTTCTTTTTCCACTTTCCCCCGGATAAAATGAGTAATACCCACTTCCAAATTCGTCGTCATCAGCCGCACACCCTCTTTTTTAACCTCCACTAAAATATTATTTAAAATCGGCAAGTTGGCATTTTTGCCGGCCAAGTGGCTGACAATAAATAACCCTTGTTTTAAATTTTCTTTTAGGATCGAGAGGTTCATATCTTTTATTAATTTAATATCTTTATTTAATAATAGTAATAAGCGAGTGGATAAGATTGGAAGAAAAAAATTATTGGTTAATATTAAATTGTTTATTCGTATAAAGCGGTGAATAAGGGTGGGGATGGAGTGTTGAAGGGTTTTAACGGTTTGGGGAAAAGTCCGCTCCGGCGGGACTTATCCCGAAACTGTAAAAAATTATGCGGTGGTTGTTAACCGTGTTTGGCGGCCTTGTTCACAGCTTGCTCACAAAGGCGAACTATAAAGAATTTGCCTGATCGACTCGATCTCCTGGATAACCTTTTCATTTTCCTTTGATTCAACTTCGTCCAAAATTTTATTATAAGCATGCATGGCCGTGGTGTGATCGCGCCCGCCCAATTCCGCTCCGATGGTCGGGTAGGAATAATTGATCTCCTTGCGCATCAAATAAATGGAAATCTGGCGCGGCCAGACCAGCTCTTTCTTGCGGCCCTTGCCGACCAGATCCTTATTTTCAATGCTATAAAAACGGCAAACAGCCTCCATAATATCGCGGGGGGAAATTGAGCGGGCCTGCGTTGAAACGATCAGGTCGTTGAGGATGCTCTTAACGGTTTTTAGAGTCGGAGCGGTATTGTTGAACTCGTGATAGGCGACTACTTTATTTAGGGCGCCCTCCAGCTCGCGGATATTATTTTTAATATTGGTTGCGACATAATGGAGGATTTCCGTATCAAGCAGATAATTTTTTTCCCGAGCCTTTCTTTCCAGGATGGCCACCTTGGTTTCGATGTCCGGCTGGCCGATATCGGCCACCATGCCCGACTCAAAGCGCGAGGCTAACCGCGTTTCCAGCGCCGGAATCAGTTTCGGAGGTTTGTCGGAAGTGAGAATTATTTGTTTGTCGGCTTGCTGCAGTTCGTTGAAGGTATGGAAGAATTCTTGCTGGGTGCCGTCTTTGCCGCCCATGAATTGCACATCATCGATCAAGAGCAGATCAACATTGCGATAGCGGTCTTTAAAATCCTTGGCTTTGCCCGACCGGACCGAGTTGACATAATCGTTGGTGAAATTTTCGCTGGTGGTATAGAGAACTTTATTGGTTCTTTTGGCGATCTCATTGCCGATAGCCTGCAAAAGATGAGTTTTTCCCAAACCGACGCCGCCATAAATGAATAAGGGATTATAAACGCGGCCGGGGTTGTTGGCCACCGCCTGGCAGGCGGCATGAGCCAGTTCGTTGCCGCGGCCGACGACGAAAGATTCAAAAGTATATCTGGGATTGAGCCCGAAGCGATTGACGGAAGAAACTATTTCGCCGGTTTCGCCGTTTTCTTTTTTCTTTTTGAGATGAATTTTTTCCAAGAGTCCGACGCCCGGGGAAGATTTTTTAAGCTCGACTTTATACAAAATTTCTTTGATCTTTTGGTTGACGACATGCTCCAGGGCGCTGGCTATTTCTTTGTGATATTTTGTTTCCAGCCATGATTTGGTAAAAGCGTTGGGAACGCAGAGGATCGCCTTGCCTTCTTCGAAAGAAGAAACAAAAGTATTTTTAAACCAAGTGGTGAAGTTCGCTTTGGACAAATTCAATTCGATTTCGCCCAAGGCCGCTTGCCAAATTTGCTCGTTATTCATAGAAGCAAAGAGTTTTTTAAAGTGGTTATATCTTAAGGTAAGTAAAAATTTTTTGCAATAGCATCCCGAAAATCGCAGGCCGCGACAAGTAATTAGTATATCAGAGGCGAGTAAATTAAAGAAGGCTGTAAATGTTCATAAGGTGTTGATAAGAGGTGGATAAAAGAAATTGGTTAATTAGGTAATTAGGAGATTGGTTGTTCGGCTAAAGTCTTGACTGTTGTCTGGTTTTTTGATAATGTTTTTATTAATGAAAGCGAAAAAAATTCGTTTTTTGTTTTTTAATGATATAATAAGGTAGTCCTTCGACTGCGCTCAGGACAATTTTTGAGCGTAGCTCAAAAATTGGAGTGGTAGTTCAGTTGGTTAGAACGCTTCCCTGTCACGGAAGAGGTCGCGGGTTCGAGTCCCGTCCACTCCGCTCAAAATAAAACAGACGGCATCAGGCCGTCTGTTTTATTTTGAGTAGATTGAGGAAGCGGGACTCGAACTAGGCAGGAGCGAGACAAGTTTGCCGCCGCAATTCCGGCGGCGGTAAACGTAGTCGAGCGTCCGCCGACCAGCCGGGGGCTGGTCGGCGCTGCCTCTGGACAAGTGAGCGGAGCGGAAGCGACGCGAGCGCGACAACCGTTTGTTAAAATTGAACTGCTTGGCTCGGCGAGGGACTCGAAAGCCGGAGCGATGCCAGCCGAGCTTTCCGGCGAGGCTGGCCGCGAGGCGGGGTCGCGACCGAGCGAGCGGAAGCGAGCGAGAGTTGTGACCGAGTCCCGTCCAGAGCGACGAATAATCGAGCGACGCCGGCCTTTCGGGAAAAGGCTGCCGCCAACCCTGGACAAGAGAGCGAGCCGCTTTCCGGCGGCGAGCGAACGCGGAAGTCCAGTCTATTGCCAACTGCTTGGCTCGGCGAGGGACTCGAAAGGCTCAAGCGTTGTGCGGCGGGCTTTTTGGGGCCCGCCGCACCGCGAGCCGCCTGACCAATTTTGGATAAAAAAAGAGGTCCGCGTTTTTGCGAACCCCGTTATTTGTTATAGCCGTTTTTCCGGCACATCATGTAAAACTCATTATCCTTCCGAGACACCCGAGGTATTTTATTTCCCCGGAGTTTACCGAATATTGCAAAGTTGCTCCGCCGCCTGACAGACAGGCGATATCCGCGAAAGAAATAGTGGCCAGTTCTAGGCTGACGGTAAAGTCGGTGATCGTAAACCCCCCGTTTCTTTTACCCTGAGAGTATTTTTCGAAGATGGTTTCGATCTTTGCTTCTGTTTCCAGATCATCCGGGACATAGAATCCGCCCGGCCTTTCTTTTTTGTTGATGAGGAGATCTTTCAAGATGCCCCGAAACGTTGCTTCGTTGCTTTTAGCAACCGGTAAATAATTATTTACCCCATTCATGGTTAGCCCCTTCCCAAGTAAAAGATGATTAATATATAAATTTAAAGACACGGTTTTTATTTAAGTGAGATTATCACATCTTTCTCGGTTTGTCAATAGCACAATATTTACGGTGAAACAAAAAAATAGCCAGATCTTAAAAAACTGGCTATTTGCTAAAAGTCGCTTCCTATTTCTTGCACGTAGAATTCCCCTTTAAACAGATCGCAGAAAGTGATTTTATAACGGACCATTTTTCCACTTTCATTCTCCTGGGAAAATGACATCATGACGTCCGTTTGGTCTTTCAGAATGACTTCGCCGATTTCCGTGCCCTTTATGTTCACCAACCGTAATTTTTTTCCGGCGGGAAGCAAGCGAGGAATAGCGGGCAGGGCAAACTTAATAAGCCGTTTATCCATAAAGCCCTCCTTAAAGGACAAAAATATTTAACTCTAATAATATCGCGAGTGCTAAAAATGTCAAGTAGTTTCGCCAGAAAACATAAAAGCCGCTTTAAGGCGGCTAAATGGTTCTTTCTTTTCCCACGATTATTTTTATTTTTTCATCACCCACCTTTATCCGAGCCGGCGTCTTGATTTCCAGGGCGTTATCAGTCACAACCAGCCCGTTTTTATTGACAATCAGCAGATCTTGGAAAAAAAACAGGCTTTCCCCCTTCTCGTCGCGCACCACCATTTTTAATTTTTTTTCCGCCAATTTGTCCTCGGGCCAAGTGGGAATATTTTTAATTTGGATTGCCGAAGGCTTTTGATTGTGGATCAGATAATTTTTATCAATTTCCAAAATAGTTTCCGGCGCCTGCATGGCCGCGCTAAATAAAAAAAAGCCATTGTTAATACTGGCTAACCGAAAGCTTTGCAGGCGGCGGGCAAGCAAAATTTCGCAAGCGCTGCTGATGGAATTGATGCCAAAAGTTCTGGCGATATCATTCCCCTTTTCTACGATCGGCACTATCCCTAAGGTCACTAAATGATGCTCGTCGCTTTTATTTCCGGCAATGGCGTTGATGATCTGGGCGACCGTGCGGTCATTGCCTACGGCTACGATCGTTCTTGTCCCTTGCCTGATCTCGTCGTCCACGGCGACTTTGACATTTTTGGAAATACCGAGCCGGATAATTTTTCCATTCAAGCTAAGGTCAGTAAGCCGCTTTTCTATTTTATAGAGAAGCTTGCCGTATTTTGCTTCATTAGTGAAGCTGTCGTAGATATATGCGTACATAAAACAAAAAAACTGCCTAAGGGCGCTATATTTTAGAGTTCTTAAAAATTATTTTTCGTCTTCAATTTCTTCGATGATTTTTTCCTCCTTTTTTTCCGGTTTTTCCACGGGCAGATTTTTAGTCATCACAATTTTGCCATTGATCACCGCGCCGGCCTCAACGGACAAAGAAGCGCATTCGATATCACCGAAAACTTTGGCTGAAGCAACGATTTGCAATTCCCCCTCGATCTTGATGTTGCCGCGGAGTTCGCCGCCGATCCGCGCGGTTTTGGCCTCAACGTCGGCCGTGATATTGGCCCGATCGCCAATATAGACATTGCCCGCGGTTTTGACGCCTCCTTTTAAGACGCCTTCAATGACGATATTTCCCGAACTGTTGAAATTTCCCTTGACTATTACTGAAGGGCCGATGATAGTTTCGGCGTCCTTAAAATTTTCTCTGGTTTCCTGCTTGAACATAATTTTATTATGGTCAATCGATGAATCGCCGCGAGCGAATAACCAATTGAGTGCTTTTAGAGACATAAATATTTTTTAAAATTTATAATAATATTTCAAGATTTATGGTAAATAGCCGGAACTTTATTATTTATCTTACTGCACTATTGACATTGTGTCAAAGAGCTATATAATAAAAATAGCCATAAAAGCCCACATTTGCGGGCTTTTAAATTCTATTGGTCAGGACGAAAATATTTTAGCGATAATATTGTCCCCATAGTTCAACGGATAGAACGAGGATCTCCTAAGTCCTAAATCCATGTTCGATTCATGGTGGGGACACAGGGAAATTAAAAATTACAAATTAAGAATTAAAAATTTAAGGGTTAATGGTTATAACATGTAATTGTCAAGATTAAATTACCGGACTTTAGTCCACGATATTGTGTACTAAAGTTAATGGTGATTATAAATATAGGCTAATATTAAATAAAATATATATTAATAGCTAATATTAAACAAGATATTACGGTTTTTCAAAAAACAAACAATTTGTAATTTATAATTTTTAATTTATAATTGATTAAGAGGGCCCATAGCTCAGTTGGCTAGAGCGCTTGCATGGCATGCAAGAGGTCAGGAGTTCAAGTCTCCTTGGGTCCACATAAATTTTAAAAGCCTGACCTGCGTCAGGCTTTTAAAATTTATTCTGAACAAGGAGGCTTGAAAGCCGGAGCGATGCCCGAGGCGCAATTTCGGCGCCGAGGGCCGCGAGGCGGGGTCGCAACCGAGCGAGCGGAAGCGAGCAAGAGTTGTGACCAAGTCTCCTTGGGTCCACCTTCGCCCGCCAAAGCGGGCTACGGTGGACGCAGTCCACTACTCCTGCGAAGGAGGGAAAACAAAAACCGCGGTTTTCCGCGGTTTTTGCTTTGTCCAAGGAGACTTGAACTAAAGGGGTGTTAGGGGAAAGAATTTCCCCTAAGATTTGGGGGAGGTACTGGAGGGGCGGAAGTCCCTCCAGAGAGGAGCGGAAGCGACGATTCAAGTCTCCTTGGGTCCACCTTCGCCCGCCGGAGCGGGCTACGGTGGACGCAGTCCACTCGTGTCTGCGAAGGCGGGATTCGCCCGCCGGAGCGGGCTTCGGTCGCACGCCGCCATAGCTTCGGCGACGGCGCGTGGACGCAGTCCACTAAAGCCGCGAAGGAGGGAAAACAAAAACCGCGGTTTTCCGCGGTTTTTTAGTATGATACTATTTTTGTTTATCGCTAATATTAGGCCCATCTCCATTGGCCGGAATATCAGTTTTTGAGTTTTCATCGGCCAATTCTCGATTTACAAATATCATCCAGACGAGTAATCCAGCTATAAAAACAGCAAAAATAAGAATATTCAATGTTTTTTTGTGGCTATCATTAGATAAATTATTACTAATAGTTTTTTGAAAAACCAAATTAGACGACGAGTTTGACGCGATATTATCAATTTTGGTTGAATCCTGCATGTCAATGCTTGCGGGCGTGGTTGTGGCAATAATCTGGGGGGAACTAATGCAAAAAGGCAACGTGTTTGATCTGCGACTCTTGTTTCCTTTTTTATCTTGTGCGATTGCGTAAACGAGATGGTTTCCTCTTTCCAGCGACGCCTTTGGCGAGTAACTAAAAAATGAGGTGCCGGATGATTCATTGCCGGTCGGAACCACAGAAAATAGCTTATTGTCAATGTAAATGAATACCGAAGAATTACTGATAGCAAAGCCCGAGATATATGGGGCAGAAGAAGAGCAGGAAATTTGGCGCGGTGTGAGCAGGGTGGGAGAATTTATTGGCGAGGGATTATTAGTTAAAATATTTTCCTTAATTTCCGCTGATTTTAAAGAAGACCTTTCTATGACTGATCGAACGATGGCTGACGCGGGCGCCGAGAGTTGAAGGGTGCTTTGGTTTTGGGCCAGGGCCATTATTTCAAATGTTTGATTGGAATTAAGAGGGGAAGAGAGGTAGGTAAATTTTGCGACATCGCTATTTATTTGGCTAATATTAGCTACTCCATTATATTTTCCATTGATATAGATTAAGATTCTATAGCCATTTGCCACCAAGCCGTTGATTTGAATTTGGCTACTAGTAGACTCTTCAATTTGCGTGGTAGAGAGAATTGTGGGCAGAGGAATTTGCGGCAACAAATCGGCTTTGGCCGGTTTTATTGAACCGCAAAACGCGATCATCAGGAAAACCGCCAAAACAAGACAGAAAATATAAAAAATTTTTTTGATCATCGTTTTGATCTTATGATATGTTTTTACATTTTATTCTTCGCTTAATTTTTAGTCAAATGGGCCAGATCGGCCGCGATCAAATTACTCGATGTCGCGATAATGTTTTATTTTGGCGCTTTTGGTGAACAGATTAATATTAATGGAAATGAAATCCAGGCGAGTTTGGGCCGGATTGATTCTGTTACGCCAACAATAAAGCCGGATCGCTTTTTTTAAAATTTCGATTTGGCGGCGAGTCAATGCTTCTTCGGCCGGAGCCATTCGATAACCCGACAGAGTTTTTACTTCCACGAAAACAGTCAGGTCGGTTATCCGGGTGATCAGATCGATTTCCCAGCGGCCGATTTTTTTGTTGTGCTCGATAACCTGATAACCGCGGGCGGTTAAAAAATCGCGCGCCAGCAGTTCGCCGAAATTCCCGATTGATTTTTTTGCCGTGAGCATATCTTAATTATAACGCACAAACAAAAAACCGTCCCGACGGGCGGGACGGTTGAAAATAATTTATTAAGGAAGATACTTTTTGAATATTTTTTCTTGATTGAGAAGTTTCTTTTTAGCCGGCAACTTTTTGGCATAAATAATAATGAGAATCATCCAGGCGGCCATGCCGATCGCCCAAAAGGCGAACCAGATCCTCGCGGAGAGAAAAGGGATCATCTGCTGGCTGAAGAAATAAAGGACGACGCCGATAATGGCGTTAGAAGCAAAAAAATTCATTGTTTTGTACCATAACGGCCGGTAAAATCCCTTGCGTTGGCACAGAATAAAGGAGACGATAGCCGCCAGCAGAAAAAAAATTATTATCCCTAATAATAACAGGGCCATGGCCGGGATCAGCGCGCCGGGGGATTGATTAAACCAAAATTGTGCGATTAAAAGGTTGCTCATAATATTGCTTCGGCAAATTAACTGATTTTTATAAATGTTTATTCAAGGGCTTGTTGGGCAAGTTACATTTTGGCGAAAAGAACGCCATAATGAAATTCGCCGGCGTCAAATTCCTCTTCGGCTTTAAGGCCGAGTTTTTCCGCGACCTTCTTTAGTTGGTCGATTTTCACTCTTTTTTCCGGCGGCGGGCCAAAGGGCGAAGAAGTGGTTTCCCAATCCACTACCAGCAATTTTCCTCCTCGTTTTAGGAGGCGGATGGACTCGCGCAATATTTCGGCTCTTTTTTGGGAGTGGAACAAGGTGTTGATCAATAAGGCGACATCCAGGCTTTCCGTTTCGATCTTGGTGGCGCGGTATACTTCCAAATCGCTCCAGACAGTAGCGACGTTCTGAATATTTTCTTGGCGGGCGCGGCGGGCGATCGATTCCAGCGAAGGCTTGAGAATGTCCACGGCATAAACCAAGCCGTGCGGCCCGACAATTTTTGCGGCCGGAAAAACAAAATGGCCGGATGTGCCGCAGCCCAAATCAGCCACCTTCATTCTTTCCTTAATGCGGGCTTTGGCCATGATAAAGTTGACATCAAGCAGCGAACTGCCGCCAGTTGGATTGTTCATAGTCCGTATATTTAAGCAAACTAATTTATTTTACCAGAATCTGTTTGTCAATAATTTTTTTTTGGCTGTATTTGTTTTGGGCGGAAATTATTATCGTGTTGATGCCCTTTTTCAGATTAATTCTTTCTTGAAAGTTGCCGGCACCGTCTTTGGCTATTTGTTTGTCGTTGATGGTGATTTGCGTCTTGGAGTCGGCTCTGCCGACAACATCGACAAAGCTGTTTTCCGTCACCAAGTTATCGGCCGGTTGATAAATTTCCACTCCCGGCAGGGAAAATGCCCCCAGTAAATAATAACCAAGGTAGGAGAAAAAAATAACTACTATGACCAGCAGCAAAACATTCTTTAAAATTCGGGGAAAGATGATCAGCTCCAATTTATTGATTTTCTTTTTGGAAAAAACATCTTTTTTTTCGCCAGCTGCCTGGCCTTTCTCTTTTTGGTATTTATTGAGCAGATGGGCGGGATCCAAACCGAGAAAAGAGGAATATTCCCGCAAAAAGGTTTTGACATAAACGCCGCTGGGGAGGGCCGCGTAATCGCCGTTTTCCAGCGCCAGCAAATATTCACGGTTGATCGCCAGGCTCTTGGCGGCCGCTTCCAGAGTAATTTTTTTTTCTTCTCTGGCGGCGCGCAATTTTTCCGCCACGGTTTCTTCGTCCTCTTTTATCTTATTGCTTTTGAACAACATAAGGAAAGAATATCGCGGCTGCTACTTGGCGGGAACATTGATTTGCAAACCGGTGGTAACGTCAGCGCCCAACAGTTGAGCGGCAAATCTAATGATGATATAACTGGTGAAAACGATAGCCAAACCGATAATCGAATTAATTAATATTTGTTTTCCTTCCTTGACCCGTTCTTCATTGCCGCCGGAAAGGATAAAAACAAAACCGCCGTAGACGAAGAATAATAGGGCGATCGCTCCGACCGAAGCGAGGATCCAGTTGGATACGGTTATGGCCAAAGAAAGAATATCGTTAAGCGAATAATTTCCGCAATTGCCTCCCGGATGCGTGGCTAGATATTCCCGGCAGGCTTTTGTCGCGCTGACATTTCCCGGATTGCCGGTCGCGGCAGGAAGAATGCCGGCCGCCCGAGCGGACAGCGGGAAAAAGGTTAGCCAGACCGAGGCGGTCAATAATAATTTTTGTAATTTATTTTTAAACATAAGATATTTTGAAGAGCAAAGAACATCGAGCAAAGAGCAAAAATAAAAATTTGTTTAATGATTAATAATTTTTGTTCTATGTTCTATGTTCCGTGTTTTATGATTTCTGTTTACTGGATCGTCTGCTGCACCGTGGCCGCGCCCTGATTGAGTATCTCGCTGATGTTTTTGGTATTTTTAACCGTCTGATCGATCATGGCTTGCAGGGCATTGTCCGCGGCCAGGGGATTGGCGCCGCGATACCAGCTTTTGGCCGTGAGGACTTGGCTGGCAAAGATGCCGATGTCCAGATCATTGAGCTGCGAGTTGATCAGGGCGCGCAAAGCCGTTGGTTTTTTGGCTACCTTTAGGTAATTTTGCACTTGATCCTGAGATGTTTCATATTGGACAAAATCCCAGGCTTCATTGATATTCTTGCTTTTGGCGGAAACAGTTTCCAGCCAATAATTGGCATAATTGACTTGATTGGTGTTGCCCGGGATCTGCGGAATTTTAGCCAGGGCGAAATGCAATTTCGGCGCGGCCGCTTTGATGGTCGGCAAATCGTAAGCATAGTCGAACATCATGGCCAAATTGCCTTGTTCGAACATGGTTAAAGAATTGGGCAAGTTGCTGTTCCAGCAGTAAACGTCTTTGCCCGGGTTGGAAAAATCCGTGTAAAAACTCAAAGCTCCCAAGCCGGGATTGTAACCTTGCTCGCTGCCGGGCGGGATTTCCTGAAAAAGCACCGAGCCGTTGTCCATCATCACGGCGCCGTTTTGCATCATCAAAAGCGATAAAATATCTTGCGGCCGCTGGACATTGGCGCTGCCGCCTAAGGCCACGCCGGACTGAATGATGTTGCCCTGGTTATTTTGTTTGGTCAATTTTTTTACGTCTTGCTGAAATTCAGTGTCCCAATAGGCCGGCGGCTGGGAAATGCCGGCATTGTTGAAAAGATCAGTATTATAATACATCGCTAAAGTATCCACGTAAAGCGGCAGGCCATAGATCCGGTCGACGCCGCCTTTGTTCAGTAAAACGTCGCTGTACACAATGTCGACAAAATTGCTTTTCAAATCCTTTAAGGTCAGGCTCGGGGTGGTGCGCAATTCCGCGACTGTCGTTTTTTTAAGAGTCCCTTTGATTATCGGATAAACCAAAGTCAATTGCGCCGGCAAGGGGGTAATTTTATTTTGGTATTCCGTGACCCAGTTCGAAGGGATGGAAAAAATATCCGGGCCGCGATCTTCGGCCAGAGCGTTGATCAATTCCTTTTCATATTCGTCGTAGCGGAATTTTTTATATTGGATAGTAACGTAAGGGTGGATTTTCTGATAATTGGCGATGATGGCGGCAAAGGCGTCTTCATCGTCAAAAACGCGCCAATAGGTGAGAGTAACCGATTTGACGCTGGCTGGCGGGACGGTTGGCGTGCAGCCGGCGCCGGCAGTGAGTAAAAAACTTAAAAGGAGAAATAAGACAAAAAACCTGTTTTTCATAGACAAAATAACTTGGAAATTATTAAGATTTCCCAATTTCATTATAACATAAAATAAGGAATCGAGTAACAGGGAAATTGGTTGATTAGTTGATTGGTTAATTAGTTGAATTATGAACAAAGTTTTTACTGTTAGAGAACGTCTTTCTGCTAAAACTAATTAACCAATCAACTAATTAACTACGGTAGTAAATATATGGTTTCGCCCTTATCTGTGGCAAAAAAATTAAAAAAATCGATTAATTTTTTTCTCTATACTGCAGGGCTTCGGCCAGATGGGCGGTGGTGATCGATGGTTCGCCGTCCAGATCGGCGATCGTCCGCGCCAATTTTAACAGGCGGAAGTATGAGCGCGCCGAAAGATTAAGAGTATCGACGGCCGAACTGATCAATTTCTTAGCTTCGTCATCGAGGGCGCAGCATTGCCGGGTTTTTTCCGAGCTCATTTCGGCATTGGTAAAAATTTTTTCATTCTTGAATCTTTCGGCCTGGACTTCCCGGGCGCGGGTTACCCGGCTTTTGATCGCCGGAGAATTTTCGCCGGGCAAGCCGGCGTCTAATTTTTTAAACTCCACGCGCGGCACCTCCAGATGCATGTCGATGCGGTCAAGAATCGGGCCGGAAATTTTTTTGCGGTAATTTTGGATTTGTTGCGCCGAGCAGGAACAATTTTTGGTGCGATCGCCAAAATAGCCGCAGGGGCAGGGATTCATCGAGGCGATCAAAATGAATTTGGCGGGAAATTCCAGGTGGCCGGCGGCGCGGCTCACCGTAATGATGCCGTCCTCGAGCGGCTGGCGCAGAGCTTCCAGAACCGGCCGGGGAAATTCGGCGAATTCGTCTAAAAATAAAACGCCGCGGTGAGCCAGCGAAATTTCTCCTGGCGCCGGTAAAATTCCGCCGCCGACCAAAGCGACACCGGAGGCGGTATGATGCGGGGCGCGGAACGGCCGGGATTTAACCAGGCCGTTTTTTTCTTTTAATTTTCCGGCCACGCTGTAAATCTTGGTGACCTCAAGGGCTTCGGCAAAAGCCAGGTCCGGCAGAATCGAAGGAAAAGTTTTGGCCAGCAAGGTTTTGCCCGAGCCGGGCGGGCCGAACATCAGCAGATTGTGTCCGCCGGCCGCGGCGATTTCCATGGCCCGCTTGACATGCTCCTGGCCCTTGACGTGGCTCATATCGAATTCGATCGGCACATTGAAAAGTTCCGGGTCCTGATAGGGGAATTCCGGAATGTTGATCTCGCCGCGCAAATGCATCACCAGCTGATATAAATTTTTAAGCGGAATTACCGTGATTTCGCGGGCTAATTTGGCTTCGGCGGCATTGGCTTCGGGAAGAAATAAAACTTTTTTGCCCAGCCGCTTGGCGCACAAGGCGATGGGCAAGGCGCCGCTGATCGGCCGCAAATCGCCGCTCAAAGCCAGCTCACCGGTAAAAATAAAATCATTTAGATTGATTTTTTCGGAAATGAAGCCGCTCTTGCGCAAAATGCTCACCGCGATCGGCAGATCGAATGAAGGTCCGTGCTTGGGCAGATAGGCCGGCGCCAGATTGACCGTCACCGAAACGTGAGGAAACTCAAAATTGGAATTTTTAATGGCGGACCTGACGCGTTCTTTGGCCTCGGTGACGGCTTTGTCCGGCAAGCCGACCAAAAAAATTTTGCCGAATTCTCCCCCGCCGGTATCGGCTTCGGCCTCGACCAGTTCGGCATCCAGTCCGACCACGGCAGCGGAAAATATTTTAGAAGACATAAAAATTAAGTAAAAAGTAGAAAGTAAAAAGTAAAAAATTTAAAGAGAGATGTTTTTATTATAACACGAACAATTGTTACATTGCTAAATTGTTAAATTGTTACGCAACGAGAACAATCAATTCCTTCGTAGTCCAAGACGAAACTACGGCAAGACTAAACAAACATTATTTATAGTTTGTCGTTCAAGAGTATTAATTATGTATTATTGGTTGGACGATTGACAAAAGATTAATTACGGCGTTAAGATAAAGCTGCCGACATGGTGTTGGCAATTGAACATTTTCAGAGTCGGATGACTCAAAGAACGGAGGTTCAGAATGTTTAGGGAATCGGTAGAGGCTAGACGTTTGCGTAGAATTTTGACGGATTTTCCCTGGCTTTGGGCGATCAAAGACAGCTGGGTCGCCTCTCTGCATCGGGTCAAAGTGGTTCGTGATCCGGCCAAAATTGAGACGGCACTATGCCATTGTCTCCAGGAGAAGTACTTGCTTTGGCTGCACTACATTAGTCATTCCTTCATCGGACCCGTCGGATGCCCGGCTTTTGTCGAGGGGGCGGTTACGGGCTTGGTTGAAATCAGACCGGAAGAAACCATAGCTTGTGCCATAAAACGAAACCGGAAGGAATATCAGGAAGATTGCAGCCGTGTAATTGCGATGGCCATAGTTCATGAGCACGAAATCACGATTTATATTTCCAAAAATTGGAAAGATGCTATTGAATCAGTCTGTCCCTTTTCTTGATTACACAGTATTTTAGCCGCATGGTTCGCCCAGCGGCTATTTATTTTGGTTCCGCCGCGGGATCAGTTCGGATTGCGGCGGCGGGGCAAAAACAAAACGGCCGCAGTCTGCTTCCGCCGGCCGGCGGAGCGAGACCGTGATTGCACTAAAATGCCGCGGCCCAAGGCGGGGTCGCGGCGCAAGCAGAGCTTATTTTCTAAGAAATTTGAGGCTATTGGCCGATTCCAAAATTTCCAGGGTGATATTAACTGACGGATTGCTTGTCGCGTTTAAAAACATTTTTCCCGGGAACATTTTATCAAGCTGGGTCAAGAATTCATCGCCCCAGGACGGCGAAAAAATATCAACGCCGTCAAAATCAACTTCGATTATTTCGTTCTTCGGCAAAGTTTTTAAATTAGGCAGAAAGGCCGCGAAAGCTTCTTTGCCCAATTGCCGGGAGGTCAGGATGTTGCCGAATTTTTTTAATTCAATTTTCATATATTTGAGGCAATTTAAAATTTTATCAAAACCAAGCATCCCTGGTTTTTTTTGATAGCCCTTTTTATTTTCAAGTCCGAACTATAACCGGCTATGGCCAGCTCCGCCTCCCCGCTTTGAAAAAATAAATCGATCGGCGTCTGCTCCACTATTTTTCGCACGAATTTCAAGCCATTGCCGCGGCTTTCCGGCGATCTTCCGGAAATAATTCTGGTAAAAGCCGCCTCCAGCGCCTCTTCATCCGTATTTAATTCCGGGGCGGCTCTTTTCAAAGTTTTCAGGACGCCCTGTCCGCGATCGGCCAATATAATTTCCCTTTTCGCGGTGTTGAAGCAGAAAAATAATCCGGGGATGTCCGGCCAGTTGCCGATATTGTGGTCGAAAGAATTGTTGCCTATTTCGCCGGCCATCGCCACCAACAGGGAAAAAATCGGCTTGTCGCCGAATGTTTTTATCAGTTCATTCCTCATTTTAGACAAGCGCGCCTGAAACACCGAACTATTTTGGCAATAAATAAAATTAGGCGGGTTTTTCGGCTTCTTGTTTCGGGACCATTTTTTGGCAAAAATAAAAGCATTGGTTTTTATAAATTCTTCAACCTGGGTTAAAGAGTAAAAACGGTATTTATTGGCCGGGTCGACCGTGGGGATTAATTTTCCGTTTTCAGCCCATTTTCTAAGAGTTAGAGCTGAAACCCCCAAAATTTCCGCCGCCTCGCCGATTTTCAAATTATTGGTAGTCATATAGTTTATAATATCATATAAATAAACTATAGTCAATAGACATGTGAAACATTAATAGTTTTTTGTAAGTATTTTATTTAAAATTAGCCAATTTATATTTTTAACATTAATACTTTTTTTTACAATCATTACTGCAAAAATTTAAACTAAAACGGCCACGGTCTGCTTCCGCCGGCCGGCGGAGCGAAACCATGGCCGTATTAAACAATTTAACAGCATAACATTTATTTTTTTATGTAATCTTCCAGCTTGATGCTCAGTAATTTTGAGACGCCGTTTTCCTGCATGGTCACGCCGTAGAGGACGTTGGCGCGATGCATCGGGGCGCGGTTATGGGTAATGACGATGAATTGGGTTTTAGCAGAGAGATCTTCCAAAATTTTCGCCAGGCGTTCGGAATTTGATTCGTCGAGCGCGGCATCAACTTCGTCTAAGAAAACAAAAGGCGAAGGGTTGGCGGAAATAATCGCGCAGATCAAAGCGATTGCGGTCAAGGCTTTTTCGCCGCCGGAGAGCATATTGATCGTATTGATCTTTTTTCCTGGCGGGCAAGCCTGGATTTCGATGCCGGCCAAACCAGTCGCGTTATACTTGGAAAGCCGCTTGATCTTTTCCTGCAATTCTTTCTGCTCGTCTTTTTCCTGTTCGGGCGCGCCATCAGCTGCCGCGACTTCTTCCTCGTCTTCCAGTTTGATTATTTTGGCTGAGCCGCCGTTGAATAAAATTTTGAAATACTCTTCAAACTTATGGCAGATTTCTTTAAATTCATGGTCGAATCTTTCTTTTATTTTTCCATCCAATTCGCGGATTACGCCTTCAAGCGTGCCGATGGCTGATTCCAGATCATTAACTTGCTCTTTGAGAAAATCGAATTTTGTTTTGGTTTCGGTATATTCTTTTTCCACTTCCGGATCAATGCCGCCGATCAGGCTTAATTGGTTTTCCAATTGGCGGATTTTTATTTCGGCCTCCAAGGTGTTTACTTCTTCGGCAGCGCGATTTTCTTTGATGTCCTTAAGATTATCAAGGCTTTTGCGGATCTCGGTTTCCAAGTCTTCCAGTCGGGTTTCGTATTTGGCTGAATCGATTTTTATCACATTAAGTTCGTTGGATAATCGGTTGATTTCCTGCTGTAAATTCTGCCCTTCGCGCTGGAGGCGGAAAAGTTTGGCATGCTTTTCTTCTCTTTCGCGGTTGAAAGTATTAAGTTTTTCTTTTATTTCCCCGACCCGATTATCAATCTCTTTAAGCTCAATTTCCAATTTGGCTTTTTTATCTTTGATTTCTTCATCGCCCTTTTTTTCGCCGCTGGATTTGATCTTTTCCGAAGTGGATTCAAGCTCGTTTTTCTGCCGGTGTAAATTATCATTCAATAAATTTATTTTTTCCGCCAAAGTCTTGGCGGCTAATTCCGGCTCGATCGCTCGGCCGATCAATTCTTCCTTTTCGCGGGCCAATTTTAATAATTCTTCCTGAATGGCATGCTGTTTGGCATAAAACGCTTCATTGTCGTCGCCGGCAGAGCTTAAATTTATCACTTCCGAAATAAGCGATTTTAATTTGCCCAGCGTTTCTTTGATCTTGCCGATCTCGTTCTCTTCTTCCAGTTTTTCCAACTCGATTTTTATTTCGCCCAAAAGAGAATTGATTTTTTTCTCATCGCGGGCAATCCCCTTTCCGCCGGCCGATAATTCGCGCAGAGTTTTGTTTAATTCTTCGATCTTGCCATTAAGAGAGTTTTTTTCTTCGTTAAAATTCTTGACCAGATTATTTTTATTTTCCAATTCATTTTTCAGATCCCCGAGCGCGGCTTCATTGCGATCAACTTCTTGTTTTAATTCGCTCTCTTTATTGACAAGCCAAGACAGGTCGAAATTTCCCGAAGCTTCCAATTGCAGAGTCAATTGCGCGTCAACGGCGGCGATTTTCTGCAAGATTTCTTCGCGTTGTTTTTGTATTTCCGCGGCCTGAGCGGATAATTTGTCATATTCTTCAGTCTCGCGGCTTTCTTCCATTTTAGCCAATTCAGCATTAAGGCCGGCCAATTCCGAGGTTTTGGCGCGCAAAATTTCTTCCAGCGAAAGATACTTATTATTGTATTCGGAAAATTTATCGTTCAAATTGTGCCAGACGAATTTGAAATAGGAAGTGCGGATATTTTTCAGTTCAGTTTCAATCTCGCCCCGGGCATGGAGTTTGTTCACTTGCCGGGTCAAGCTTCTTAAGCGCGGTTCGATTTCTGACAAAAGCATATTGGCTTGGCCGGAATTTTCATAACTGGCGATCAATTTTGATAAAGATTGTTCGCGCTTGATCTGGAATTGGCGCACGCCGGTCGCTTCATCGAAAAATTCTTTGCGCTCGCTGGCGGTCGTGGCCAAAAATGATTCGACCATCCCCTGGCCGATCACGCTATAAGTTTTTTGGCCCACGCTTGATTTAGCCAAAAGGATCTGAATATCGGCCAATCGAACCTTGGCTTCATTTAATAAATAATCGCTTTCGCCGTTGCGGTATATTCGGCGGGTTATCACTAATTGTGAAAAATCAATCGGCGCTTGGCCATCTTCATTATTTAAATATAAAGAGACTTCAGCCATGCCTAATTGTCCTTTGGAAGAAGAGCCGGAAAAGATCACGTCCTCGGAGGTTTTGGCGCGCAAGGTTTTCATGCTTTGCTCGCCCAAAACCCAGCGCACCGCGTCAGCGACGTTGGATTTGCCCGAGCCGTTCGGCCCGACAATGACGGTGATGCCCTTTTTGTCTTTGCTGCCAGCCGGAAAAACCAGCGTGTTTTTGCTGGCAAAAGACTTAAAACCCTGAATATCCAACTTTTCCAAAAACATATCGTAAAATGTTTAGATGTTTAGTTTATTATTATACCGCAAAGTAGCACATTTACAAAAATCCAAAGATCAAAATCCAAAATCCAAAATAAATTCAAGACACAAAATTCTAAAAAAATTATAACACACCCCGCCTAGAACCCACCCCGGCTGCGCGGCGCAGCCACCCCTCCCAAGAGGGGAAGCTCGGCACCCTTCTTGATAGAGGGGACTGGGATCTTGCGGAAGTATTTATTTCGTTGCGAAGTCCCCTCTTGAGAGGGGTGGCAGGCCGCCTCGGCCTAACGGGGTGTGTTATAGTTAATAGCACACAAAATATTGAGTTTATTTTTTCCCGGTGATAATATTAATTTTATATGATTATTTCTATCTCCGGCGCGGAAGGGTCGGGAAAATCAACTATCGCGAAGATGCTGGCGGCCAAATTGGGCTGGCCGCGTTATTATATTGGCGGAATTCGCCGCGAAAAAGCCAAAAAGCGCGGGCTGACCTTGGCTGAATATAATAAGCTGGGTGAGACTGACCCGTCAACTGATCTGGAAGTTGATGAGTATCAAAAAAAACTCGGTGAAACGAGCGATAATTTTATTATGGAAGGTCGGACGTCGTGGCATTTTATCCCCCAATCTTTTAAAATTTATTTGGATGTTTCTTTTGCCGAAGGCGCGAAAAGGATTTTCGGCGCGTTGCAAAAAAGCGGCGAGCGCAACGAAGGAAAAAATTTAAAAACTTACGATGACGTGCTGGCCAGCATCAGATCCCGCCGCGAGAGCGACAAATTGCGCTATGCTAAATATTTTGGCATCGACGTCTTTGATTTGAAGAATTATGATTTTGTTTTGGACACGACGAATTTGAATATTGACCAGGTTTTTAAAGAGGTTTTGGGGGCGATTGAAAATAAGTTGAAAAACGAAAAAAATGTTTAATTTTAGCTAATTATACATTATACTTTATACGTAATACAAAAACATTGACATTCCGCAATTTTTGTTCTAATATTGAAAAAGATTTGAATTAAAGGGATTATTTCAAATAGAATCACTGAATTCTATTTTTTATATCTCAAATAATTTATCCCGAGGCAGGCTCGGGATGCCGACTTCACGTCGGCATAATTCATAATTTATAATTTGTAATTGATAATAATATGGCTGAAGAAAAAAATACCTCCACCTCCGCTGAAGCTACGGTGGACAAGACTGCCGAGGCTGAAGTTAAGCCGGTGGCGGACACGAAAGACACCAAGGGCAAGGCGGCTAAGCCGGAAGAATTAAAATCAGGGATGACTGTCCGCGTCTATCAGAAGATCCGGGAAACAAATGCCAAGGGCGAAGAAAAAGAGCGCTTGCAGTTTTTTGACGGCATGATCATCGCTAAGAAGCATGGCAATCAGGCCGGCGCTTCGATCACGGTCCGCAAGATTTCCGAAGGCGTGGGCGTGGAAAAGATTTTTCCCCTGCATGCTCCGACCGTTGACCGCATCGTCATCAAGAAACAGGCGAAAGTCCGGAAATCCAAACTGTATTATCTGCGCGGCGAGTATAAGAAACGTTTGAAAGAAAAAGCTTATTAGGATAAAATGACTGTGTGATTTACACGGTCATTTTTGAATAAGACCATGAGCCGTCCAAGGAGGGATAAAATCAAATGGTCGCCGGATTTGGCGTACGTTGTCGGGCTGATAACCAGCGACGGCTGCCTTTCTAAAGATGGGAGGCACATAGAGTTTACCTCAAATGATATTGATTTGATTCTTACATTTAAGAGTATCTTGGGGCTTAAGGTAAAAATTGGACATAAAACATCCGGCTATACTGGTAAAAAATATCCGCGTTTGCAATTTGGCGACATTGTTTTGTATAATTGGCTTAAATCGATCGGTTTGATGCCGAAAAAATCGAAGATAATTGGTGATTTAAAAATTCCTAGAAAATATTTTTTTGATTTTTTAAGGGGATTATTCGATGGTGACGGCTGTTTTTATTCTTACTGGGATAAGCGTTGGAAAAGTAGTTTTATGTTTTATGTTGATTTTTGTTCTGCCAGTAAAAAGTTTTTGAAATGGTTGCGTAAATCATTATCTGCCCATTTAGAGATAAGAGGAAATTTAAAGATAGGTACTAATGTTTGGAATTTAAGATTTGCTAAAGAGGAAGGATTAAAAATTATTAAAAAAATGTATTATTTGTCAGACGTTAAGTGCTTGGCGAGAAAGAAAAATAAAATTATCAGGGCGTTTAAAGAAGGGGAAGAAAAGTTTGTTTTAAGGTAAAATTAGTTAAAAATTGGGGATGTGGTGAAACTGGTACACACGTACGCTTGAGGTGCGTATGCCGCAAGGCTTGGAGGTTCAAGTCCTCTCATCCCCACCTGCGCTCGCCGTAGCCTTGGCGAAGGCGAGCTTCGCCATCGGCCACGTCGAGCTTCGGTGGGCAAGGCCCACCAAGACTATTGAAGACAGAATTCATCTGCCGAAGCAGACTGAAATTTAAATTTATGATTTGGCTCTATATAATTGTTTTTATTTTTGCGCTGACTTTTCTTTACGCTTCCTGGCGGGCGGCGCCTTGGCTGCCGATGTATCGGCGGGATGTGCAGCGGGCAATCGATTTGGCCAAACTTAAAGCCGGCGAGAAATTTTATGATTTGGGCGCGGGCGACGGCCGGACGCTTTTTGCCGCCGCGGCCGCCGGAGCCGTGTCCGAAGGTTTTGAAATATCATTACTCCCCTATCTGATCACCAAGGTAAAAATTTTATTTTCTCAGGATAAGAATAAGCCGAAAATTTATTTCCGCGATTTTTGGAAAATTAATTTGGGCGAGGCCGATGTGATCTTTGTTTTTCTGATGCCGCGGATTATGGAAAAGCTGAAAGAAAAAATGGAGAAGGAACTAAAGCCGGGCGCCCGAATAATTTGTTACACTTGGCCGATGCCGGGCTGGACGCCGACAATAACAGATGACATTCCCGGCCGCCCAAAGATTTATATTTATAACAGATAACGATTTTTAGCTTCATAAATCGCCAATCGAATTGGGGTAATTAGCTCATCCGCCAGTTGGCGGAGGTTATCCGCGACGTCGCCGTAGGCGCGCGCGGACCCGCTCACAGCCCAAAGGGCTGATGTAGCGGGGAGCGCCCGGTTTATTCACCCCGCCCCATTTGCCTAATTATCATAATCTAAAAAAGAGGATCTATAGCTCAGTTGGTTAGAGCGCCTCGTTTACACCGAGGAGGTCGTAGGTTCGAATCCTACTGGGTCCACGAAAAAAAACAAATGGGGCGGGGCAAGTCCGGAAGGTCGTAGGTTCAAGTCCTACATTACCCACCGAAATAATTTTTTGAAATTTTTTAAAAAATCGCCCGGTATTTTGTCCGGGTGATTTTTTTTATGTTTAATTATTTTTGCGAATTTTGCCGACGCTTTTTAAATCGATTAAAATTAGATGGCTCATGCTAATATTTTTTTATTGCCGCCCCCAAACTGTTCATTGTCTCGACAAAGGCGGGAAATGTTTTTTTGATCGCTTCGGCCGTGGTGATCGTTGTTTCGCCGGCGGCTAAGAGGCCGGCCAAAGCCAGAGCCATGACCGTGCGATGGTCGTCACAACCATTAACCTCTGTTCCGGCAAGCGAACTTTGTTTGATGGCCAATCCGTCGTCGATCTCTTCGATGTCAGCTCCCATTTTCCGCAAACCATTTTTCATACTGGCGATCCGGTCGGTTTCTTTGCTGCGAACTTTGGCATTTATCAGACGAGTCATTCCTTTTGCATAAGTACCGATAACGGCTAAAGTTGGCAATAAATCGGGGATATCGGCGCAATCGATCGTGAAACCGGCCAATGGTCGTCCGCCGTTGATGACAAGCTGATTGTCTTGCCAAAAAATATCCGCTCCCATTTTAGTTAAAATTGGAATCAGCTGTTTATCGCCCTGGACATCGTTCGCTTCAAGGCCTTTGATGATCGTCCGCCCCGGGAAAAGAGCGCCGGCGGCGATCAGATAGGAAGCGGAAGAAAAATCTCCGGGCACGGCTGCCGCAAAGGCGCGATATTTTTGCCGGCCGGGCAAATCAATGATGTCAATGTTTTTTTCTTGGCGCCAGCCATATTTGATTCCCAATTTGTCCAGCCAGCAGGCGGTCAGTTTTGCATAAGGGCGTTCCCGCAAATTATTTATTGTCAAAATGGAATCTTCGCGAGCCAAGGGCAGGGCGATCATCAAGCCGGATAAAGTTTGGGAAATTTCGCCGTCGATTTCCGCCTTGCCGCCGATCAATTCGCCCGAAACTTTCAGAGGAAAATTTTCTCCGTTTTGGCCGCTGATCGCCATCCCTAATTTTCTTGCGGCGGCGATCATTGCCGTAATCGGCCGGCGGCGCATTTGTTCCCCGCAATCAAAAGTTATCTCTTTCGAACAGTCGGTTCGCAAACCCAGTAAGGGCAAAGAAAAATTAGTGGCGATTCCGGAGTTGGAAGTATAAATTAAAGAAGAGACATGCTTAAACGGAACGTTCGCGCCCTTCATTTTAATGAGTGGTTGATTGCCGCCGGTTCGCGAATCAACTTGAGCCCCCAAAGCTTTGGCTACGGCAATCGCCGCCGCTGAATCTTCGGAATCAAGCGCGTTGGTTATGACCGAATCGCCTTCGGCTAAAGCGGCCAAAAGAATGGCCCGCACTGTTTGTGATTTCGAACCGGGGGCGACGACCTCGCCATTGATATTATTAATTGGTCGGACGCGAAGCTTCATAAAATATCCCATAATTGCTTTAATATTATAGCAGAAAAACAAGCTTGTCAAAGGATTTCATTGCCTTTATGATTTTGACGATTGGGTAACGGCGAAGTATAATGGAATTTGCTATCTTTCCCCATTTTGCGGTCAATCCGGCCGAAGCGCCCGGTTTTCCCGGGGCAAACCCGGCAAGCCAGGCAGGAATAGCCGGATGAAAATAATTAAAAAATTTTATGAAAAAAAATTCAGTTTGGTTTGATGGAAAATTCATGCCGCTTAAATCCGTTCGCGTGCCGCTTTTAACGCACGGCTTGCATTATGGCAGCGGGGTTTTTGAAGGAGTCCGTTGCTATCAAACTCCGGCCGGGCCGGCGGTTTTCCGCATCAAAGAGCATATCGATCGGCTATTCAATTCGGCAGCGGCGATCGAGATGAAATTCCCTTATTCGCGCGCGGAAATCGTCCGGGCCGCCAAAGAATTGATCAGGAAAAATAATTTGCAGGAATGCTATATTCGCCCGCTGATTTTTTACGGAGAAAAAATGGGGCTTTCGCCGCTCGGGGCGCCGGTGCATTTCGCCATTGCCGCCTGGCCGTGGGAAAAATATTTGAATCATGACCGGATCAGGGTGCATGTTTCCAAATTCATCCGCCTTCATCCGGATACGGCGGTGATGACCGCCAAGATCACCGGCTATTATTTCAATTCGATCCTGGCCTCGCTGGATGCCCACGCGCACCGGGCCGACGAAGCTGTTTTGCTCGACGCCAACGGTTGCATCGCCGAAGGACCGGGAGAAAATATTTTTTTCGTGAAAGGTAAAACTTTGGTCACGCCGAAACCGGGAATGATTTTGGCGGGCATCACCCGCGATTCGATTATTAAGATTGCCAAAGATTCGGGCCTAAAAGTAGTGGAAAGAAATATCAAGCCGGGTGAACTGGGCAGATTCGACGAAGCTTTTTTGACCGGTACGGCGGCGGAAATTACTAATATCAGCCAGATTGACCGCGTTATTTATTCCCGAAAACCGAAGGTATCCCGGGAATTGGCCAAGGCATTTTCCGAGGCAATCCACGGTAAAATTAAAAAATATCGCCCCTGGCTGGATTTTGTTAATAAATAAAAAGCGATGAAAAAAACTGATAATAAAAAACCGGTGATCGGGATTATCGGCGGCAATGGCCGATTTGGCGGCTGGTTCAAAAGTTTTTTTACGGGTGCCGGCTTGAAAGTTTTGGTGGCCGGCAGAAAAACCGAGTTGACGCCCAAAGAATTGGCAAGCGCTTGCGATATCGTCATTGTTTGCGTGCCGATTCCGGCCACCGCGGCAGTGATCCGGGAAGTCAGAGATGAGGTCAGGCCCGATGCTCTGCTTTGTGATTTTACTTCGCTCAAAGAATTGCCGCTGGCAGAAATGATGAAAACCAAATCAGCCTGCGGCGTGACCGGCATTCATCCCCTCTTCGGCCCGTTAGTGCCGAATATGGAAAAACAGGTGATTGTTTTTTGTTCCGGCCGCGATAACCATTGGACGAAATTTTTGGCAGAACTTTTTAAAGCTAACGGCGCCCAGGTCATCTACAGCCTGCCGGCCGATCACGACCGGCAAATGGCGGTGGCGCAAGCCTTCACCCATTTTATCAATATTGTTTTCGCGCGCACCATCCAAAAACAGAAATTCGAATTGCTCAATACTTTTTCCACGCCGGTTTTCCGCCTGCAGAGCGTCGTGGCCGGGCGTGTTTTGGGCGGCAGTCCCGAGCTTTACGCCGATTTGGAAATGGAAAATCCTTTTTTTGCCGCTCTGGCCGAAGAATTTTTAGGGGAAGCAAAAAAAATCATCAGCCGGTTGAAGGCTAAAGATCGCCAGGGTTTTGCGGCTGATTTTGCCGAAGCGGCCGCGGCTATGGATCGCTTCGTTCCGGTGGCGCAAGCCAAGGCGGTGGAACTTATCTCTTTATTGGACCGCCAGCCGGTGGAATTGAAAAAATTTTCCGGCGCGATCAAATTGGGTAATTTGAAAGGGCGGGTGGCTTATTTGGGGCCGGACGGGACTTTTTCCCATCAGGCGGCGCGCCAGGTTTTTCCCCGGTCGATGGAAGAAATGCCCTGTCCTGCCATTACCGGTATTTTTAGCGCGGTCATTAACGATGAAGCGATTCTCGGAATTGTGCCGGCGGAAAATTCCACCGAAGGGGTGATTCAGGAGACGATGGACAATCTGATCAAGCATCCGCTGCGCATTGTCGGCTCTTATAAACTGCCGGTGCATTTGAATTTTTTGGCCCGCACTGCTGATGTTAAAAAAATAAAAGTGATTAAATCCCACGCCCAGCCGCTGGCCCAATCGAGAAATTGGCTTTATCAGCATTTTCCCGGGGCAAAACTGGAAGTCGAGTCCAGCACGGTGCAGGCGATCCTTTCCAGCATGGATCCGAGCGTGGCTTTTATCGGTTCGCAAGCGGCGGCGGAAAAATATAACCTGCAAGTTTTATTTGAAAATATCGAAGACAAAAAAAACAACATCACCCAGTTTTATATCATTGCCAAGAAAGATTCGCCCGAGCTGGCCAAGAAATTGGGCGCGGATAAAACTTTGTTGCTTTTGGCGGTTTATGATCGGCCCGGAGTCTTGCGCGATATTCTTAATGAATTCGCCCGGCGGAATATCAATCTGACCAAATTGCATTCCAAGGCGACGGAGGCGGAAGGCTGGGATTATTATTTTTTCGTCGAGCTCGCCGGATTGCCGGAAAATAAAAAAATTCAGGAAGCTTTAAAAGCGATAAAAAAATTCTGCTCGATTGTCAGGATTTTAGGTGAAACATAAAATGAAATTTATTACCCGTTCGGAAAAAGAAACGATTGCTTTGGCCAAAAAAATGGCCAAGCGCGCCCGCGGCGGCGAGGTTTACGCCTTGTCCGGCGATTTGGGCGCGGGAAAAACGGTTTTCGCCCGCGGCTTCGCGGCCGGTTTGGGCATCAAGCGCAATATCAATAGTCCGACTTTCGTCTTGATGAAAATTTATCCGGTCAAAAAAAATAAAATTATCAAGCATCTCTGCCATATCGATGCCTATCGTTTAAAATCCGCCCGCGACTTGGTCGCGATCGGCGCCGGCGATTATCTTAACCATCAAGATTCGGTATGTCTGGTCGAGTGGCCGGAGAAGGTCAGAGGAGCGTTAAGGAAGAGAAAAACAATGATTAAAATTACGCACCGCGGAAAAGAAAGAAGAATAATCGAAATAAAATAGACCCTCTGCCTGTCAGAGGGTCTATTTTGCTGAGCCTGTTAAGCAGCTGATTTTTTTTGTTGATGTAGCTCGCTTTGTTTTTTTAAATCCATTTTTTTACTTTTTAAAAAATTGGCAAAAAGGAGTTTGGTGCTCCGGAGATTATTTAAATCGCCCGCAAAGGTCATGTTTTCATTTAACTTTAAATCTTTAATCCATTTTGACTGCCCGAAATCAATAATCCAGTGGTTGCCGTCCTTATCGATCAATATATTTTCCGGTTTGATATCGCGATGATAGATTGTTTCGTTCAATTTTTTCAAATCAGCTTCAAGCTTTTCGAAGAAATCAAAAAAATTAAAAGTGGTCGGGATTTTTTCCAGCGAATCAGATTCCATAATGTCCCGCAGACAAAGGCCATCGATAGTATCCATAAAAGTGTAAATGTTTTTATTCTTTCCCTCGCCATCGATTACCAGTGCCCGCGGCGTCGGAACGTTAACGCCCATATCTTTGGCCACCTCCATAAAATCAAGCTCTTCGATAGGATCATTTTCGTCGCCCGAGTCAGCCTTATTTATTTTGACGCAATAGTTTGAAGAATCGGGCAACGTTAAAACCGAAGCGTAGTTCCCCTCGCCCAATTTTTTTCCCGACTTTTTTATTTTTTCGACGGTTTTTTCAATATGATCTTCATTGAAAATCGCCGTTTCCATTCGGCCGCCTTCTTGCTCGGTTTTATTTTCCGGATTTATGTAAAAAGTTTCCATATTGCTTATCAAAAAAAGGGGAAAAGCCTGGCTATCCCCTTTGTTATTTACCGATCATTTCCCTTTCCGACAAGGGGGTGTTACCGAGAATCTCGTCGCAGCGGACATAAACCGTTCCGCCGGCCAACTCGATTTTTTCTCCGCCATTATCGGTCGCTGAAAGTTCAATCCCGCTGTTACTAGACAGCGTGAGTTTAGCAAGCTCGCCGCTAAAAATCCTTTGCGCGGCTGTTTCCAATTCCTTTTTCATTTGATTTGAGATTTGGATTTTCATTTTATTTTCTCCTATTAGTAAAGATCATCCAGATAATCGAAAACACTATCATTATATCGGCTAAATTAAATACTGTAAAAAACTGCAGAGAAAAATAATCGATGACATAACCGTATAAGATACGATCGGTAAAATTAAGAATAGCACCCAATATTAATATTGTCAAGGGGAAGATGGCGCCAGAAATCGGAGCCAGGGCTGCTGAACGCTGAGCAGATAGTTTAAAAGAAAAAAATAATTTTAACCAATAAATCAATAAAATAAAAATTATTATGCCGATTATTGCCGTTAAAATCGGGCCGGAAAAAGGGATGGAGAAAGCGATGTAATAATTTTTGACGAAATTCAAAGTGAAGATATCGCCGAAGATCGGGATTGGCCGGTCAAAGAAGCCATTAAGACAAAGGGCTTTCAAAAACCGGTCGGCCAAAACAAAAAAGACGGCCAAAATGATAAATGCAACCGTCTTCTTTGATAAAATATTTGTAGATTTGGATAACATTTGTAGATTTGGATTATAAACCAAAGCGATCCAAAATCGTTTAACCATTCTGCAGTTTGGTTTTGCAATCGATGCAAGTTCCGGCGGTCGGCCGGGCGAGCAAGCGTTTGGGATTGATCGGCTGGCCGCAATATTTGCAAACTCCATAAGTTCCTTTGGCGATCCTGGCCAAGGCCGAGTCAATATCGCGCAGCGTGTGTTCGAGCATATCTTCTTCGGCCAAATTGGTGGTATATTCCGCGATCTCCTGGGCGTTCTCATCGGGCTTGTCGCCGTATTCGGGGAAAGCCGGCTTGTATTCATCATCGCCCGAATCATTTTCCTTTTTGGCGATCTCGCCTAAATCAGCCAGAATTTTCTTTTTCCGCTCTTCCAAATCTTTTTTTATTTTATCCAGGGTTTTTTGATCGATTGCCCCGGAATTTTTAGGATTCATATAGCTGGTAAAAATTAAAAAAAACAAAGCAGCAAGCTGCGTTTTTTTAGAAATGATTAAATGTCAAATTACAGTATATACCGAAAACGGCCTTTTGACAAGCCAGCTTGAATTTTGATCATTCGAGCCGTTGACTTATTGATTTTGCCGTGTTACAGTGAGATTAAATTTAAAAATAACGATTGTTAATGATTTATGTCCACCAAGCGAACGTTTCAGCCTAACGCCAGAAGGGCCAAGAAAAAACACGGTTTTCGCAAGAGAATGAGAACTAAAAATGGCCGCAATGTCCTCAAAAGACGCCGCGCCAAAGGCCGCAAGAGATTATCTAAATAATTAGAATACTACGGCTCGAGGCCGTAGTATTTGATTTGCCTTGATTTGCGATGATAAAAAAAGCTAATCGCCTAACTCGCAAAAAGGATTTTGACGCTGTTTGGCAAAAAGGACGGTCGAGTTTTGATAAGATTTTCGGAGTCAAGGTTTTAAGCTCCGGACTGCAGGCAAACAGATTCGGCATTATGGCTGGCTTAAAATTCAGCAAGAAAGCCGTGGAGCGGAATAAGATCAAACGCAGGATCAGGGAAATAATCGGCGCTGAAGAAAATAATTTTAAAAAAGGTTTTGATATTGCCATTACTGCGATGCCGGCGGCCCGGCAGAAGAAATTTTCCGAATTGCAAGAATCACTACTGAAAAATTTTAAAAGATTGGGAATTACGAATAATTAGAGCATAGAACAAAGAGCAAAGAACATAAAATTCAAGCCGCTCTCTGCTCTTTGTTCTTTGCTTTATATATTTCTATGCCGATAGATAAATTTTTTTCATTTATCGCCATTAAGATCATCAGATTTTATCAGCACACCCTTTCCTTCGATCATGGTCCTCTGAAGGTTCTTGCTCCTTATGGACGTTGCCGTTTCCAGCCGACCTGCTCCGAATATGCGATCAACGCCATTGAAAAATACGGCCTGATCAAAGGCGGGCTAAAGGCCTGTTGGCGCATTTTGCGCTGTAATCCCTGGAATAAAGGCGGATTTGACCCGGCCTGAATCATAGAGCATAGAACATGGACCATGGAGCAAATTTAATTTCCACGTGTTCTTTGCTCTATGATCTTTGTTCTTTTAGCTTCGATGTTTAGACAATTATTTTATTTTTACCCCTTTTTTATGACGCACTTGTTTACAATAATCTTCTATCAGCCGATATTAAACCTTTTGGTTTGGCTTTATAATATCATTCCCGGGCATGATATCGGCATTGCCATCATCCTTTTAACCATAATTATCAGGGTGATCTTGTTGCCCTTATCGAAGCAATCGATCATGTCGCAAAAAGCTTTGCAGGATCTGCAGCCCAAGATCGAGGAGATTAAGAAGCAATTCCCCGGCAAAGAGGAACAAGGCAAGGCAATGATCAAGCTTTATCAGGAAAACAAGATCAATCCGCTCTCTTCCTGCCTGCCGCTCTTGATTCAGCTGCCGTTTCTTTTTGCCGTGTATCAGGTATTTATCGATGGCCTGAAGAGCAGTTCGCTAAACTTGGTTTATCCCTTCATTAGCCGGCCGGAAAGCATTAGTGTTATTTCTTTTAACTTTCTTGATTTATCCAAACCAAATTGGGTTTTGGCAATATTGGCCGGAGCAGCCCAGTTTTGGCAGGCCAAGATGATGATCACCAAAAAGCCGCCGGCCGCAGTGCAAGGCAGCAAGGGGGCGCTGGATGAGGGCATGGCCGCGATGATGAATAAGCAAATGCTTTATTTTATGCCGATCTTTACGGTTTTCATCGGTCTTAGCTTGCCGGGCGGCCTTACTCTTTATTGGTTTGTCGTTACTCTATTAACCGTATTGCAGCAGCTATTTATCTTTAACCGCATTCTCAACCGAGATAAAAAAGAAGTGATTACCATTGAACCGGTAAAATAATAAAAAATAAAGACGAGGCTGCAAGGCCTCGTTTTTTTATTTGAAAAAAATATTGGTAATCGGCTTCCGGGGCTTGATTTTTCAAAGTAAGTATGCTAAAAAGACATGATGGATTGTAGCCTGTACTATTGACAAAATTGATAAAGTATGATATGCTGAGACGATATTCGGTAACGATATCTCCTATCAATGATGATAGGATTTTTTGTTTCCAGGATGATTTGCCCTGTTTTGCGCGGAAATAGCCAATTTAATTGATTTAAATATGATTAAATGCTTGTCTGCCTTGGCAGGACAAAGGCGAATGACTGGTAGCATACAAAATATATGAATAATTTTAAACAATATGTAAAATTAGCTCAAAATAAGCTGATCGAAAGATTGCTTGTTTTGATTTCTTTGCTTACTTTAGCTAATTTAATATTTTTTCCAATCCCAACCCTGGCTGAGACGGAAAATTCGAGCATTAATTCAGGTATTATTACCGCGAATTTTCAATTAGTGCCGGAAAATAAGGGCTATAATTTGATTCAAATTCTTAATCCTGAGGTTATGTTCGATGGCAGCGCTCACCCCCAAAACGGCCATTTGCCCCAAAATAAAGGGCTGGAAGCCAAGTATTCAGTTACCGCGGTGCTTACCGCCTATAATTCCGAAATTGGCCAGACCGATAATACCCCCTGTATCACGGCTAGCGGCTTTGATCTCTGCAAGCACGGCCAGGAAGACATTGTCGCAATTAATGGCGTTAAAATGGGAACCAAGGTCAGATTTCCTGATCTTTTCGGCGACCGAGTGTTTGTGGTCAGGGACAGGATGAACTCTCGGTATGATTCCAGCCGCGTTGATGTTTGGATGTTGAGCCGCGCTGATGCTAAAAATTTTGGGGTTAGAGTCGCGAAAATGGAATTTCTCGAATAAATAGTTATATTGAAAATTGTCATAACAAAAGCAAGGGCAATCCCCTTGTTTTTGTTTTAACTGTTTGATATATTAAAACAAGTTGAGGGGAAATATAATTTTTATATAATTGATGTTTAGAGAAATAAGATTTGCCAAATTTCCATTTTCCAATTTTGTATATGGTCTGGTCGCCAAGTGGTAAGGCATGGGTCTGCAAAACCCTTATCGTGAGTTCGATTCTCACCCAGACCTCGTTTCTTTTGGCAGGTGGTGGTGCCTCTGCCATTTTTTTGTGAGTTCCCGCCCAGAGGGCGGTCCGCCTTTGGCGGAGATTCTCACCCAGACCTCGTTTCTTTTGGCAGGTGGTGGCGCCTCTGCCATTTTTTTGTGAGTTCTCCGCGACGTCGCCGTAGGCGCGCGCGGATCCGCTCACGGCCAGAGGCCGATGTAGCGGAGATTCTCACCCAGACCTCGTTTCTTTTGGCAGGTGGTGGCGCCTCTGCCATTTTTTTGTGAGTTCTCCGCGACGTCGCCTGATGGCGCGCGCGGATCCGCTCACGGCCAGAGGCCGATGTAGCGGAGATTCTGCCGACCTGAAGTCGGCATCCCGAGCTTGCCTCGGGATCACTCAGACCTCAATCCAAACCATTAGCGCGGACTCCGAAATAAAAGGACATGAAGCTCTCGCCATTAACCCTTGAGAAGGTAATAAGTATCCTGACAAACAGGTCATCAATTAGGTGAAGTAAAAGTCCACGCTAGCGTGGACTTTTGAGTTAGATTAATCAGTAATTCCGTAAACGATATGTACACTTTAACGTGGACTTAAGTTGTGGAAAACTGTGGATAACCTGTGTTTTGAGTGGATAACTTAAGGACTTTAGTCCACAGTAGCGTGGACTTAAACGGTGCATAAGTAGATTATTGTATACAAATTTTATACAGCTTTTTTGCTAATTTTAGAGCATAAAATCATTTCAATTTCATGTTTTTGCCCTATTGTTGACGTGCTTTTTTAGATATGGTATTATATTAATAGATGATTATATAGTTCTTTTATCAAGTACATGGTTCTTTATTTGATCTTTGAAAACCGAGTCAAGAGAAATTTCCCTTAATAAAAAATTAGGAGCAATTTCTTTGCTTTCCATTCGTCTTCACATTGCCGATATCGACGCGGCGCTTAAAACAAAAATAAAAAAATAGCAGGATGCGATGTACTCAAGTTTATTCGCGTTCTACAAAGGCAGATGGAAAGCCGCTTTCTCCAAGTCGATAGAGAAAGTATCCAACCTTGAAAAATAAATTGGAATAAGGTAGAGTAAAAAACAATTTATATTTTAAGGTCGGGGCTCAGTTCTAGGCCTATAAATTATTTTTTATAAAAAAATAGGGGCCCGTCTGGGCCCCTCTTTTTTTTCCACAAATGCTACCTGCCTGCCGGCAGGCAAAATGAGACATCCGAATATACGGAGAATTTTTTTAAATGCAAAAAAATTCAGATAATGCGAACCATTTTTTATTACAAATGCCACAAAAAGAGATATCAGAGTTTGCTACGAATTTGAATAATGAGAATTTTTTTACAGATGTTATCTGTTTACTAACTGATGGATGGACCCGGTATCGTCAGAATCTCTCGCCTCGAGGATTCTGACACTAGTTGGTAAGTCGCGGCATAATCCGCTTGGCGAGATTTTGGCGAAGCTAATTTATGAAAAGCGCGTGTTAAGGTGCTGGTAAGGATTGATTGCCGCTGGTAGGCTAATTAAGCGGTTTTGTTGGCGCCAGGGATTGATTGGAACGTCCTAATATTAGGTTTTTTCGGGTTAATTCAATATTATACGGTTGACAATTGGCAATATTTATGCTACGATTAGATGACTATTATTGTAAATAGTTTGTACATAACCCAATTTCAAAGGAGATCGCATGAACTCGATCGCAAGGTTTGTATTGCTGGCCGCGGTATTGGCGGTTGCGTATGGCTGCGCTTCATATTCCGCCTGTGAGTATCGCCGTAACGTAAAAAATTCCGGAGCAGAAAGAATCGGATGGCAGCTGGATTCCAACGCAAATTACCTTGACCGTCACTCTGTCGAGCGGCACATCAGCATGTATCGGCTCGGTAAATTGCCGGTTTACGGGGACAGCTCGGGTTATAAGGGATTCATTTTTAATGAATCAATTTCCGATGCGGTCACCTGGGTAATCTATGACCAGGATGGCGTGGAAATGGGGTCGGGCCGTCTTTGCAGCGTTTGGTATAATCGGGAAATGACGGGTGAATACAATGCAAGTTATGTGTCTGATTCATTAGTCATCCCGCCCGGGAAATATCGGGTAGAATTTCAGGACGAGCAAGGATATTGTTATCGTTATCCTTTCCACGTCCCGTCTCCGGTTGACAAACCTCACGGGAAAAACGGGCACTGGCATGTGTTTTTCAAGTGAGTTAAGTCTCTATTGAAGCAATTTTAAAAGGGCCATCAAATTTGATGGCCCTTTTCATATACTTAAGCTGGTTGCTAATTTAATTGATTTAACCGCTGCCGCCAACCGTGTGAATTCCTTGTCCTGCTCCGGTATTTAAAGCATTGAAGACAAAGTAGGTGATGGAATAGGCGGCGATGACGATCACTAAGCCGATGATGGCGCGGGTGATGGTTTGCTTGGCTTTGTCGATCTTTTCTTCATTGCCTTCGGCGGTCATCCATTGGAATCCGGCGTAGATCAATAACGCAATGAAGATTACGCCGAGCAGGCCGAGAACCGCCGTGATTATCGCGCCAGTTATGCCGGCGACACTGGTAACGGAGATTCCCGAGGCCGGTAAAAATGCTTTCATTTGCGGATTGGTAATGGAAAGGGGATTGCTGGCCGGCGCCGGAGTCGCGGCCGGCGGAGTCTGGGCCGCGGCCGGAAAAACAAGAAATAAAATCCCCCAGGCCAAAAGCGAAAAAAGCAAGCAAGATAATTTTTTTCTCATATTATTTGGTTTAATTAATAACCAGTTTTCTAACCCGAGACAGCGAAAGATACGCTTCTGACTAAAGCGTAAATGCCATAAACGCCAACGGTGATTACCAGCCCGATTATCGCGTTCCGCAGAATTTTTTGAGCTTTCTCCACTTTAGCTTCGTCGCCTTCGGCCGTCATCCAGATAATGCCGGCGTAAACGATCAGGGCGATAAAAATTATGCCCAATAGGCTTAAAACCGTGCTGACGACCGCGCCGGCAATCACCGAGATGGTTGTTTGGTTGGTTGATTTATTGTAACCGCCGGCAACGCCCACGTTTTGCAAAGCGTTAAGCGGGGAATCGGCAAAAACAAAATAGGGGAGAATTAAAAATCCGAGCAGGCTTGCTAAAATGAAAATTCTTTTGATTATTTTTTTCATAAATTATTGTTTATTGCCAAAGACGCTTATATTTAAAGCGCTGATCACAAAGAAGCTGATGGCGTAAGCGGCAAGCACCACGACCAAGCCGATGATTGCCGAACGGAGGATGCTTTGCGCTTTTTCTATTTTGGTTTCTTCGCCTTCGGCGGTCATCCAGGTAATTCCGCCATAGATGATGAGCGAGATGAAGATTACGCCCAGCAAACTAAGCAGCGCTTGAATGACTGTTCCGATTATCTGGTAGACGGTGGTTTTGGTATCATAACCGGTCCCCGCGGCCGCGCCCAGGGAGCTGCTTGAAAAAGCATCGCCCAAGCCGGCGGCCTGGACCGGAGAGAGTAAAATAAAAGACAGACAAAAGATTAGCGGAATTATTTTTAACCAGAAAGTCTTTTTCATAAATTTATTCGCCCGTCTCGTGCTCGTGTTTTTTTAACCTTTGGTTAAAGCGCTGATGACGAAGAAACTGATGGCATAAGCGGCTAAAACAATAATCAATCCGATTACGCTTTCAATGATGATGTTTTTGGCTTTTTCGATCCGTTCTTCCTTGCCTTCGGCCGTCATCCACATTATGCCGCCGTAGATAGTTAAGCCTAAAAAGACCACGCCGATCACGGCCAAGATCACGCCGATCACCGTGCCGGCCATGGCGGTGACCCCGGCGGTTCCGGAATTTTCCGGAATGCCGGCATTTTTGGCGGTATCGCTCACGCCGCTATTTTTCAAAAAATCGTAAGCGATGAGTTTGTTATTAAGAGAAATAAGGGTAGAAAAGATAAACATCGCTAATTTTAATGATTATGTTTAAAATTTTTGGCGGCTAAAATCCGGTGGGGAGATTTTATTTGCCGCCGGTCAATTGAGTGCCGATAAAGGTGGTGATGGCATAGGCCGAGAGCACGATGACGAGGCCGATTACCGCGGCGATCAAGATTTCTTTGGCTTTTTCCACTTCTTGTTCGTTGCCTTGGGCCAGCATCCAGCGCAAACCGCCGTAGATAACCAATAAAAAGAAAATGACGCCCAATAAGGAAAGAACGGCGCCGACGACCGTGCCGGTTATTTGCTGCGGGGTTCTGTCGATCAGCGTCCCCTTGGATTCGGTCAGGCCGTAATTTCCGGGCGGCGTCGCTGGCGCCTCGGTCTGGGCGAAAACCGGCAAGGAAAAGAAAGGCAAGACGAAAAATACGAAAATTGCCGATAAGATACCGATTTTTTTGGCGATCACAAACATATTTTTGAAAGCTAATGGTTTTTTACTGCTCTGGACACAAAATCAGAATCACCCCTTTAGAACCACCCCCAGACCCCTTCTTGAAAAGGAGGGGAGATTTTTAAAAGGAGGGGAAATTCTGTCCAAGGCAGTGAGTCTTACTTTAGGAATAAGACCCACTAATTTTCCTAAAACTAGTTTTGGAAAAATTACTAAGTCGTTGGTATGCCTGTCGCCGTAAGCAGACTATTAAGGACAAAGGTGGCGATTCCCCAGGAAGCTAAGATAATGATCAAACCGATGATGCCGGCCATCAAGACTTTCTTGGCATCTTCAATTTGCTCTTCATTGCCGGCCGCCGTCATCCACTTAAAACCGCCGATCAGAATGATAACTACCGCCAAAACACCCAAGAAGCCCAAGGCGATCTGAATTATCAATCCCGCCATTTTTCGCGGGTCATTGGTGCCCAGACCGGTCACGCTGTTGTTGACGTAGTTAGTTCCCAAATCCAGAGCCAAAGCTGGCATGGCCAGAACCGGTACCGCGATGGTCAGAACCATG
Source organism: Patescibacteria group bacterium (assembly GCA_028707065.1). NCBI lineage: Bacteria > Patescibacteria group bacterium. The sequence goes on from JAQTUZ010000001.1 coordinate 94,820, forward strand.
GCGACGATCATCAGACTTTTTAACATTTTGTTCATAATTCACCTCCCCTCTAAAGACACCCTGAAAGTGCCTTTAATTAGTTTATTAACATACCATAATTTTAGCACAAAGTTTTTTAAAGAACAATTGGCATTTGCCAAAGAATGACGTTGAAAGTTTAGAACAAGGAGCAAAGAACAAAGAACAGTTTGAACAGCGTCTTGTTCCTTGCTCTTTGTTCTATGTTCTTGCCAGGTAAGATTGACTCGGCTCTTCCAAAATGTTAAGATAAATCGTATAAATCGAATAAATTAATCAACAAATCTATCGCGAAAAGAGGTGAAATTTTCAAAAAAATAATCGTGGAAATTCTGCTGGTGATCATGAAGCTGCTGGCCTTGACCAAGACCGTTTTGGCAGCTTTTTTGTCATTTGTCTTTAAGCCGATATTTTTCCTGCTCAATTTCATTTTTTTGAAGCTGTTCGCCAAAATTTATTTGGCTTATTTTTCTTTTGCCAAAAAGATCGGTTGGAGCCGGGTGGGAGGAAATTTCTTTTCCTTTTTATTGAGTCGGAAAACCGCGCATATTTTATTGGCCATTTTAACGGTGATAGTTTGTTTTTCCGGAATCATGAGCCAGCGATCCGATGCCAAATCTCTTTTTGACAACGCCAATAAAACCATTATTTCCGGATTAATCGCCAGCGAATTTAGCAATACCGATGAGGGCGACCTGATTGAAGAAACCGCGAATACGGGCGTGGCCATGCCGGGCAGGGGGACGCAATATTTGGATAATAGCGAAGTGGCGACGAAGCAAATGTCTATCTCCACTTCCACTCCGGCCGAAGAGGAAACCACTTTGGCCGATCTGGGTTCGCAAAATGACGGGATGCTGGTCAAGCCGGAAGTGGCAACGACCGCTAAGAGCAAAAAGACCCGCAAGGCCTCGATTAATTACACGGTTTTGCCCGGCGATACCGTCAGTTCCATCGCCGTTAATTTCGATATCAGCGTCAATACGATCCTTTGGGAAAATAGTTTAAGCGCTACCAGCCTGATCAGGCCGGGCGATGCTTTGGTCATTTTGCCCGCCTCGGGGGTTACTTATAAAGTCGCTAAGGGCGAAACGCTGGGGGCGATCGCCAATAAATTCGGCGTTGATGCCAATGATATTTTAACTGTCAATAATTTGCCCGAAGACAGCAAGCTGTCGCTGGGGCAAAAACTTTTCATTCCGGGAGGAAGACAAATTTATTACGCGCCGGCCCAGTCCAAGGTGGCTTCGGCCTATAATCCGCTGGAGGTGATCAAGGGCTTGTTAAGCCCGAGCAAGGCAGTCACTACGGCCGGCAAGATGCTCTGGCCGACGGTTGGGCACTATATTACCCAATACTTCACTTGGAGGCATAAAGGCGTGGATATTGCCAATAAATCAGGCACGCCGGTTTACGCCGCGGAATCGGGAACCGTAATTGACGCGGGCTGGAGCAAGTCCGGCTATGGCAATAAGATTGACATTGATCATGGCGGGGGCATGTTCACCCGCTATGGCCACGCCTCCAGATTGTTAGTTAAAAAAGGCGATGTGGTGAACAAGGGCGACGTGATCATGCTGATGGGTTCGACCGGCAAGTCAACCGGCCCGCACCTTCACTTTGAAATACACATCAACGGCAAGACTTATAATCCGCTGGATTATTTGAGATAAAAAACATAATCCGAACCCACAAAATATCCGAATACTACGAACATTTTTGCGAATATTTTGTTCGGTTCGCGGAGTTCGTAGTATTCGGATATAATTCGTAGTATTCGGATTATAAATAAATTATGAATATTCTTTTGGGAATAATTATGGCCGTGGTCGGCGCGCTGATCACCATCAAATCCGAGGCCATGCTTAATATGTTCGGCCGCGTCGCTTTTTTTGAAAAATATCTGGGTACCGAAGGCGGCACCAGATTGGGCTACAAGCTTTTGGGGATTTTGGTTTTTTTAATCGGAGTGATGGTGATGACTAACGTGTTCGGGGAATTTATGCTCTGGCTGCTGTCGCCGTTAATTAATGCGGGGAGGGGATAATTAGATAAAATATCAAATATCAAATAACCAATATCAAAAAAATATTTTAATAGATAAATATTCAAAGATCCTTTAACTTGTATATTTATTGGATATTTGATATTAATTATTGGTTATTTACGATTAGTTCGGGCCAGTAGCTCAGTTGGTACCCCGTCATTCGACGGGGCAGGGAGCGCCGTCCCGCACCTTTTTTTGGGGATATAGCTCAGTGGTAGAGCATCGCGTTTGCAACGCGAGGGTCAGGAGTTCGAGTCTCCTTATCTCCACAAAAAGGTGCGGGACAACGCGGAGGCAAGGAGTTCTAACCCCCTCTGGTCCACCAAAAATTAATTATGAAAGAAAAATTTATTTGTGGAACGAAAAAATATCTTTTGGAGTGGGGCAATATCACGTTACCGGTTTTGTTGAAAGAATTGCCGCGGGAAATTGAAGTTGAGGGGTACAGGTTGGCGCTGAAATCGTCGTTCCATGTCAGCTTGGTTTGCCCGGGGAAAATCATCGAGAAAAATAATATTTCAATTAAGAATTTTGCCGATCTGGTCATCAAAGACTTTTGTGAATTTACCAAAGACCATGATGTTTCGCTAACCGGTTATCGCGACGAATTTCGATTTGTAGCGCAAAATGAAAGACGCACGGTAGTCATGATGGTGAAGGTATCTAATTTGGACAGCTTCTTTGATTTGTTGAACCGGAAGTATGATTTAAAGCTAGAGGTGCCGCCGACTCATATCACTCTTTATACTCTTCAATCGGATATTGGCATTTATTTAACCGATCAAAAGGATTTAAAACAATTTACCAAAATAATTAAGAGCCCGATAAAATTGCCGGATTTGGGCGAAGTGTAATCGAGTGATGATCTCAATTTGATTAAATCTATGCGGATAAAAAACAAAACCTTGTTTTTATTGCTGGCGGGTTTTGTTTTTTTAATTTTGGTGGCTAAGCTGCATTTCGGGGCGGATCAAAAATTAACGGCCGACGAGGCGGTTAGCGCAAATTTGGCGCAAGCGGAATTGAGCCAGCAAGAAATTTATGCCACGAGCTCTTCCGAGACAGAACATCCTGTCTACATAACACACCCCGTCGCCGCGGCGGCGCCACCCCTCTCCCACGCATCGCTTCGCTTTGCGGGGCAGGCAAGAGGGGACTTAAATTATGAATATTTTCAAGTGGTAAAAGTTGTTGACGGCGATACGATCGATATAATAATGAATGGCAAGACCGAGCGGTTGAGATTAATCGGCATCAATACGCCGGAAGTGGTTGATCCGCGGAAGCCGGTGGAATGTTTTGGCCGAGAGGCTTCTGACAATGCCAAAAAATTATTAGCCGGACAGGAAGTGAGAATTGCCGCCGATCCGAGCCAGGATGATCGGGATAAATATGGCAGATTATTAAGATATGTCTGGCGGCAAGATGGATTATTTTATAATTTGGCGGCGATCAAAGACGGCTTTGCTTATGAATATACATATGACCTTCCTTATATATATCAAAAAGAATTCAAAGAAGCGCAAAAATACGCTCAAGAAAATAAATTGGGATTATGGGCCGATGGTGCTTGCGGCCTAAAAAACATTGGCAGCGGCAATGTTGCGGCAACAAGTTCGACCGGAGAAAAATGTCTGATCAAAGGGAATATCAGTTCGACCGGTCCCGCCTCCGCCAAGGCTTCGGCGGACAAGGAGAAGATTTATCATGTGCCTGGTTGTGATTATTATAATCAGACGGTTATCAGCGAAGATAAGGGTGAAAGATGGTTTTGCAGCGAAGCGGAAGCAATCGCGGCTGGCTGGCGCAAGGCAAAAAATTGTCCGTAAATAGTCCTGTACAAATCATTAAAATTGAGTTAAAATAGCGGCAACCTAACAATGATCTTTAATTTAGCAAAGGAGCTGAGATATGAGTGTCGGCAATCTTGACGATTTTGTGGCAGCCCTGTCCTCGGGGGACCCGAATGAGCTTTATGAAGCCTGGTTGTTTTTCGAGAGAGTTGAAGCCAAAAGAAAGGAGGAGCCGGACATCGGAAAAAAATTGGCGGAAAAAAGATTGAAGATTTTGACGGCGGCGCGCGCTGTTTGCCCGCCGGATAAAGAAATAGTTTTTTTTGGAAATTGGGGAAAAATCGATAAAATAATCAATCTTTGCCAAAAGGAGATGTCTGATGTGCCTCCACCAGCCCAGGTTTAAAAGAAAAAAGCCGCCATCGGACGAAAAGTTGATGGCGGTTTTAAATTCGCCGAATTTTGGTATAATTGACATATGGCAAAAGGAAAAGAAAAATTAATAATTATCGACGGGAACGCCTTGATCCATCGCAGTTTTCACGCCCTGCCGCCGACTTTGCGCACCAAAGACGGGGAGCTGGTCAACGCGGTTTACGGTTTTTCGGCCGTTTTGCTCAAGGCCTGGCGCGAATTGAAACCGGATTATATCGCCCTGACTTTAGATATGAAGGGGCCGACTTTCCGGCACAAGCAATATAAGGAATATAAAGCCACGCGCATCAAGGCGCCGCAAGATTTGTATGATCAAATTCCTCGCGTCAAAGAAGTGGCTACGGCTTTTAATATTCCGATTTTTGAGTTGCAAGGTTTTGAAGCCGATGATCTGATCGGCACGATCGACAAAAAAGTCGATGCGAGCGTGGAAAAAATAATCGTGACCGGTGATCTGGACACTTTGCAATTGATCGACGATGACACCAAAATTTTTACCATGGGCCACGGGCTTTCGGAAAGCGTGGTTTATGATGCGGCTAGAGTTAAGGAGCGCTATGGGCTTACGGTTGACCAGATGATCGATTACAAAGCTTTACGCGGCGATCCTTCGGATAATATTCCCGGCGTCAAAGGAATTGGCGAGAAAACCGCGACTAAGCTTTTGCAAGAATTTGGGACTCTAGAAAATTTATATAAAAAGCTCCAAATTTCAAATTTCAAATTTCAAATTTCGCCGAGAGTTACAGATTTATTAATTAAACACAAGAAGGACGCTTTCTTGTCGAAAGAACTCGCTACGATCAGATTGGACGTGCCGATAAAATTTGATTTGGAAAAATGCCGGGCTTATGATTTTGACCGGGAAAAAGTGGCGGGAATTTTCAGCGAGCTGGGTTTTAAGTCGCTTTTGCCGCGAGTGCAGGATTTGGTTTCCGCCCATTTTAAAGTTTCGGATAAATCCGGCTACGCCAAGGCTACGGCGGATAAATTTGAACGCGATCGCACCGAATTTAAATATATTTTAGTTGATGACGATAAAAAATTCGCTAAATTTTTGGCCGCGTTAAGCAAACAGAAACAATTTACGATTGATACGGAAACGACCGGATTTGACCCGTTATTGGAGAATCTGCTTGGCATCAGTTTTTCTTGGCGTGAAAGCGAGGCTTATTTTATTGTCGCAAATAAGTCCCCTCTTGAGAGGGGTGGACGGCCCCTGGCCGGACAGGGTGTGTTAAAGGTGGTGAGCCAAAGTAGTCTATTTAAGGATGATAAAAAGGAAAGTACGGAGAAAAATAATCATCCGTGGCTGGAAAAATTGAAATCAATCTTGGAAGATGAGAAAATAAAAAAATGCGGGCATAATATTAAATTCGATCTGCGGGTGCTGCGCCATGCCGGGATTGAGATGAAAGGGATCGAGTTTGATACGATGGTCGCCTCATATTTATTAAATCCAGGCACTAGAGCGCATAATTTGGACGCGGTGACTTTTGCCGAGCTGGGCTTGGAAAAGATCAGCACCGAAGATCTGCTCGGATCGGGCAAAGACAAAAAAACTTTTGCCGCGGTCGAAACGGAAAAATTGGCGATTTATTCCTGCGAGGACGCCGATTGCACCAACCGGCTGGTGGCAAAATTGGCCAAGCATTTGCGCGATAAGGAATTAAGCAAACTTTTCGAGGAGATTGAAATGCCGCTGGTTTCAGTTTTGGCCACCATGGAAGATAATGGTGTTATGATCGATAAAGATTTTTTGGCGGCCATGGATAAAAAAATTGCCAAAAAAATATCAACGCTGGAAAAAAAGATCTGGGATTTGGGCGGCGGCGAGTTTAACATTAATTCCACCCAGCAGTTGAAAGAAGTCTTATTTGAGAAATTAAATATTTCCACCGCCGGGATCGGCCATACCAAGACCGGTTATTCCACGGCCGCCGATGAATTGGAAAAATTAAAGCACGAGCACGAAATAATTCCGCTGATCCAGGAATATCGCGAACTGGCCAAATTGCAATCTACTTATATTTTAGCTTTGCCGACTTTGATCAATCCCGTAACCGGCCGCGTCCATACCAGCTTCAATCAAACCGTCACCGCCACCGGCAGGCTTTCTTCGTCTGATCCGAATTTGCAGAATATCCCGATCCGCACCGAGCTGGGCCAGGAAATCCGCCATGCTTTTATCGCCCAGCCGGGCTGGAAAATAGTTTCGCTCGACTATTCCCAGATTGAATTGCGCCTGGCCGCTCATTTATCCGGCGACCAAAGAATGATCGATACTTTTGAGCGCAGTTTGGATATTCATACTTCCACGGCCGCTGCGATCAATAATGTAAAGATTGAAGACGTTACCAAAAAAATGCGCCAGGAAGCCAAGGCAATCAATTTTGGAATTTTATACGGCCAGGGCGCGTATGGCTTATCGCAAAATACCGATATGCCGCTAAATCGCGCCAAGGAATTTATTGAGCATTATTTTGATCTCTATAAAAATATTAAAACTTATACCGAAGATATGGTAGAGTTTGCCCGTAAGAACGGCTACGTGGAAACATTATTCGGCCGTCGCCGCTATCTGCCCGAAATCACTTCGCAAGTGGCGCCGGTTCGCGCCGCGGCCGAGCGCATGGCCGTCAACACGCCCCTGCAAGGCACGAATGCCGATATGATCAAAAAAGCAATGATCTCGGCGCAAAATTTAATTGATGAAAAATATTCTGATAGTGTGAAGATGATCATTCAAGTCCATGACGAATTGGTTTTTGAGATGCGTGAAGACAAAATGAAAGAAGCCGCCGGCCGGATTCAGGACATCATGCGCGACATTCTGAAATTAAAAGTCCCGGTAGTGGTGGATATTGAGATCGGGGAGAGTTGGGGAGAGATGAATCGGCTCGAAAACAAAAAGTAATAAGTAAAAAGTAAAAAAAGTAAGAAGTCAGGAGATAGAAGCTAGAAATTTTTAAAGTTATAAAGTTGAAAGTGGAAAATTCCCCTCTTGGGAGGGGTGCCGAGCCCGCTTGTCCGCCTCGGGCGCGGGCGAGGCGGGGTGGGTTTATTCCCGACATTATTATTGTTAAATTGCTAAATTGTTTTTTTAAAATAAAAAAGTCCTTGGAAAAAATTCCCAAGAGCTTTTATTTCGACGCGGTTAAACTTTACAAAATTTATGACAGATGACGGTAAAAATTATCAATGAAAGCAGTGAAAGAACGATGCCTGGCCAGGGCTTGAAGAATGAAAAAAACATCATTAGCACTATTGAACTGGAAGCCATTAGCAGCTCCATGACAAATAGCAATAACGCGAACATTAAGATTGCTCCGCCTATCACTGCTTCTTGCCATGAATTAACGTATATTATTAGTTTAGGTAGAATTGCGCAAGCCGCAAGCAGCATTAACGTTATTATCACCACGACAGGGGCGGAATTGACAGGAATTAGGATAATAGAGTTTGAAAAACGATCAAAAACATGAAAATAATCGACTGCTTGAGCAAGACCAAAAAAAATCGCCACGGTCGTTAATGCCAGAATGACCACTTGTTTCATTATAAACCTCCAGGTTTAAATTTATTTCCGTTATTTTGTTTTAGAGAGCAACGTTAAAGATTAGCATTTTTTATATTTTTTGTCAATAATTGTCAATGAAAATCGTTAAAAATATCTTAAAATCGTTGAATAACAGGAAAATCGCCATGCTCGGGCTGGGGGTGGAAAATTTGGCGTTGGTGAAATATTTGTTACGCCGCAGTCCCGCGGCGGAGACTGCGGCGGGGCAAGGTTTGCACATTACCGTTTGTGATCCAAAGTCGGCGGCGGAATTGGGCGACAGATATTTGGAAATCAAGCAGCTGGCGAAGAAGAATAAATTGCCGGAAATAATTCTGATGACCGGCAAGAATTATGACGCGCATCTGGCGGATTTTGACATTATTTTCCGTTCGCCCGGCTATCCGCTGTTCAATCCGAATTTGCTCAAAGCGAAAAAGGCCGGCGTGATAATTTCCAGCCCGATGAAATTATTTTTTGAATTGTGTCCGACGAAAAATATCATCGGCGTCACCGGCTCGAAAGGTAAAGGCACGACTTCGTCGCTGATTTATGAAATTTTAAAAAAAGCCACAACCACCCCCGGAACCACCCCCAAACCCCTCCTTCGAAAGGAGGGGAGAGTTTGGCTGGGTGGAAATATCGGCAATGCGCCGTTTGAATTTATCGAGAAAATAAAGCCGAAGGATTTCGTGGTTTTGGAATTATCCAGTTTTCAATTGGAAGATTTGGATGTGAGTCCGCATATTGCCGTGGTCACGAATTTATTCAAAGAACATTTGGCTCCGGCCGATCCGAACAATCCGAATTATCATCGGTCAATGAAAGATTATTGGGCGGCGAAAGCGAATATTTTCTCGCACCAGCAAAAAAATGATTATTTGGTTATAAATGAAAAATTGAAAAACAAAATTCCCCTCTCGAGAGGGGTGGCCGCGCCGCGCGGACGGGGTGTGTTAAATGGCGGCACAAAAGTAATCTTTTGTTCTAGCTCTGCTTTGCCAAGTAATTTGATTGGGGCGCATAACAAAGAAAACTTGGCGGCGGCCGAGGCGGTGGCGAAAATTTTGAAGATCAAGCCGGAAATCGTGGCGCGGGCGGTGAAAAATTTCCAGGGCTTGCCGCATCGGCTCGAATTTGTGGCTGAAATTAACGGCGTCAGATATTTTGATGATAGCTTTGCGACCGTGCCCGATGTTTCGGTAATCGCGCTTAAAGCGGTCGGCGGAAAGTCCCCTCTCGAGAGGCCCACCTACGCTAAAGCTCCGGTAGGGCAAGGGTGGCCAACCTTAAAAGAGATAGCTTGTCCAACGAAGCTCCGCCGCGGAGCGAAGTTGGAGGGTGTGTTAAAGTTGGGTGGTAGTAAAAGCGAGATTGCTTCGCGAGGCGCTCGCAATGACAAAAATATAATATTGTTGGCCGGCGGCGCGGACAAAGGTTCGGATTTTAAAAAATTCGCCCAAGAAATAACCAAGCGCGTAAAATATTTAATTTTATTCAAAGGCAAAGGGACGGATAGATTGAAGAAAGAATTACAAATTACAAATTACAAATTTCCGATCATTGCAGTTGACACTATGAAAAAAGCTGTGGAAATTGCCAGACGAGAGGCGGAGTTGGGCGACGTTATCCTGCTTTCCACCGGTTGCGCCAGCTTCGGCTGTTTTAAAAATTATAAAGAACGAGGTGACTTTTTCAAGGAGGAGACGCTAAAAAACAAATAAGTTGGCGATTAAGTATTAAAAAACGCCCGGCCGTTTGCGCGGCGGGCGATTTGTTAAAGAGATTTTTTTAAATTTCAGATGAATCGCCGTAATACTTTTCCCGTTTAAAATAAAAAATTGCGTAAATGCCCGATAAAAGCAAGGGAACAATAAAGGCAATAAGCCAGCACCCCAAAATTTTTATAGGCATAGCTAATTTTATTGTTTCGTGAGGGAGAAAAAGTACGAGACCGATGACGAAGAAGGTTGGATATATTAGCAATGGACCTAAGGGATGGGTAAGGGTGGGGTAAGTATTTGCTAAACCAATCAATGAAATAATTCCTCCAATAACACCGCTTATTGTCATTGCTAAAATTGTATGTTCCAGCCAAAGGCCTTTTAAAAAATAACCGGTTAAACAGCCGTAGAATAAGAGGCCAAAGGTTATAAGTACGAAGAAGAACCATTCTATGCCATAAAAGCTATTAAATTTTTTCATAAATCCTCCTCTGCCGAATATTGATAAAATGGAAAAGAACCAGTTGTTTAGATAATGTTAGAATAAAAAGTTTTTTTAGTCAACTGCCAAAAATTTTCAGAAATGCTATAATGAAAATATGCTGGAAAATGAAAATCAGGAACAAAATAACTTAAATTTCCCCGAGGGGTTTCTTTGGGGAGTTTCGACTTCGGCTTATCAAATCGAAGGCGGGATCACTAATGATTGGAGCCAATGGGAAATGTCGGAAAAACGGCTGAAAGCTTTGCGCGATAAAAAATTGAATTACCGCGATTTTGTCGCCGGTCAGGCTTGCGATTCTTATCATCGTTACGAAGAGGATGCGGAGATGGTGAAAGCTTTGAATTGCGGCGCCTATCGCTTGAGTTTGGAATGGTCGCGGATTGAACCGAGAGAAGGCGAGTTCGATCGCGAGCAGATCGAACATTATCGGCAAGTGCTGATGGCTTTCAAAGAAAAAAATATCAAAATAGTTCTGACGCTCTGGCATTGGACCAATCCGCTTTGGCTCGTCAACGAGGGCGGTTGGAGCAATAAAAAAGCCGTGGTTTATTTCGCCCGCTATGCGGAATTCGTGGCGGCCGAATTAGGCGACTTGGTCGATTTCTGGGTGACGGTCAACGAGCCGACTATCCATGTTCATAAAGGATATTTCATCGGTCAGTTTCCGCCGAACAAAAAGAATTATTTTTTAGGAGCGAAAGCTTTTCTAAATCTGGCGGCGGCGCACAAAAAAGCGTATGAAATCATCCATCGAACAAACTTGCGCGCTAACGTCGGTTTTACCCATTTAGGCGATAATTTTTATCCGGCGCGCAGCTGGTTTTTGCCGGAAATTATTTTGGCCTGGTTTTTGAATCTGGTCTGCAATAATCTGTTCATCAGCTTGGTCAAAAAAGAATGCGATTTTATCGGCCTGGATTATTATTTTTCCAACCGGATCGTCTGGCATCCGCCCTTCCTTAAAAATTTAAACAAAGAAATGAATGATTTCGGCTGGGAAATTTTTCCCCAGGGTATTTATGAAATATTGAAAAAACTGCGCCGCTTTAAAAAGCCGATTTATATTATGGAGAACGGCATCGCCGACGCGGCTGATGCCAAGCGGGAAAAATTCATCGTCGACCATTTGTTTTATGTCCATAAAGCTATTGCCGAAGGCGAAGATATCCGCGGGTATTTTCATTGGTCGCTTTTGGATAATTTCGAATGGGCGGCCGGCTATACCATGAAATTCGGCCTTTATTCCGTCGACCGTCAGACTTTCCAGCGCACCCCCCGGCCCAGCGCGGCGGTCTATGCGGAAATCTGCCGGACGAATCAGATAACAGTTAAGAGATGAGAGTGAAGAGATTTTTATGAAAACTTATAATAAATTAGTTAGAGACAGAATCCCCGAAATTATCAAGGCTGATGGCGAGAATCCTAAGACTAGGATTTTAGACGATACTGAATACAAGAAAGAACTCTTGAAAAAAGCGGTCGAGGAAGCCAACGAACTTTTGGCCGCCGGTGAAGATAAGAAAGAATTAATTAAAGAAATCGGCGATATTGAGGAAGTTTTAGAATATATAATAAAAAGTTTTAATCTTGATGGGGGTGAAATAGAAAAACTTAAATCAATGAGGAAAGAAAAACGAGGAGGTTTTGATAAAAGAATTTTTCTTGAATGCACGGAAAAGGTATGAGAATTTATAATTTATAATTTTTAATTTGTAATTGAAAAAATGTGGTTAGGTATCGCTATTATTTCCTATCTGATGAACGCCGGCGTTTACGTCGGCGATAAATTTTTGCTGTCGAAAAAGATCCACTCTTCGATCGCTTATGCTTTTTATGTCGGCCTTTGGAGCTTTTTGAATATTTTTCTGCTTTTTCTCGACCCCTGGGTCCCTAACTGGGCGCAACTGGGCGTTGATCTTGCCGCCGGCTTGATTTTTTTGATGACCTTGATTTTTTGGTATAAAGCTTTGCACCAATCAGAAGCGACCAGGGTCGTGCCGATCGTCGGCGCCTTGATTCCAATTTTTAGTTTTGTTTTAGGACTTGTTTTTTTGCATGAGCAGCCTTCCGAGCGCGAGCTTCTGGCTTTTTTGATCTTGATCATCGGCGGCGTTATGATCTCGGTCAAGCATACCAGATTCTATGAATTGCACGCCGTGGCCAAGCGGGTCCGCCAGGTTTTTGGCAATACTTTGGGCGAAATACATGCCGAATATCGTCCGAATCAGCGCTTGATCATGAATTCGATCGTCGCGGCTTTTTTCTTCGCGGCATTTTATGTCTTGATAAAATATGTTTATTCCACCCAGCCTTTTGTCGGCGGTTTTGTCTGGTCAAGAATGGGGACTTTTATCGGCGTCCATCTTTTACTGATCGTTCCTTCCTGGCGCAAGTTAATTCTTGAAAAGCATATCGGCGAAAGCTCCAAGCCGAAAAATTTGTTTCTTTTTTTCTTGATCCGCGGCTTGGCCGCCTTCGCCTTCATTCTTTTGAACCGGGCGGTCAGCCTGGGCGATGTGGCGATCACCAATGCTTTGCAGGGAGTGCAATACATCTTCCTTTTTATTATCGTGATGTTCTTGTCAGCCAAGTATCCCCGGGTGCTCAAGGAAGAATTGGGCGGCGAGGTTCTATTTCAAAAGGTCATCGGCGCGATCTTGATCGGCATCGGGCTGTATATGCTGGCAGTGAATATCGCATAACACGCAGCACATAGCACGTAACAAAATTTTTTAAATCGATTGTTATGTGTTATGTGTTATGTGTTATATTATTTTTTTATCTATATTTTTAATTCTGTTTTCTGTTTTGGCCTGGCGTCGGCTTGATTGGGCGGTAATGCTGATTATCGCCGGATTGCCTTTATATTTGGTCAGATTTAAGGTATGGTCGATACCAATGACGCTTTTAGAAGCGATGATCTTGATCGCTTTTTTTTGTTGGATTATTTTTAAAACAAAATTTTGGGATTTTTTACGAGGGAAATATAAAATTAAAGATTTTTTAAAAAATAGTCCGTGGAATAAAAAGGGCAGCGCGGAGGGGCGAAGAAGATATCCTTTCGGCATCGAAATAATTTTACTTTTGATCATTTCGTTTGCCGCCGTGGGCGTGGCGCATTTTTCCGCAACATCTTTGGGGCTTTGGAAGGCCTATTTTTTTGAGCCGATCTTGCTGTACATTCTGATCTTGAATATATTTCAGGAGTCCCCCCTCCTTTCTAAGGAGGGGTTTGGGGGTGGTTATAGTGGCGTTAATAAAATCGGCTTGAGTCTGGCCGTTGGCGCCTTGATCGTTTCTTCTTATGCTATCTTCCAAAAGTTCACCGGTTTCGGCATTGATAATCCGCTCTGGGCGGCCGAAACAACGCGCCGGGTGGTTTCATTTTTCGGCTATCCCAACGCGGTAGGTTTGTATCTTGGGCCGGTCATTCCGGTTTTAACCGCCTTTTTATTTTTGCCGCCCAAGAAAGATTTTTCTCCGCTCGAGAAAAAAATTCATTATCCTCTTCCCGAAGAAAAAATTTCCGCGATTAGTTTGTCAAAAGGTTTTTTAGGGTTTATTATCGTTTTGTCATTAGCGGCGGTTTATTTTGCCAAATCGGACGGAGCGCTGATTGGCTTGGCCGTTGCCGCTTTTATTTTTTGTTTGTTTATTAATAAAAAAGCGCGGATCGCGGTTCTGGCCGTTGTCGTGATCGCCGCGATCGGAATTTATTTTTATCCGCCGATTGCCAAGCCGCTCGAGAGAAAAATAACCATCGAAGATTTTTCCGGACAGGTGCGCCGCTTGCAATGGAAGGAAACCTTAATGATGCTTAACGGGGAGAAGAAGATTTGGGGGATCGGCCTGGGGAATTTTCAGCAAGCGGTTGCGCCCTATCATCAGCCGGGATTTTTTTATGATGACGGCACTGATCCTTTATTCCACCAGCACACGGTTGAAAGCGCCGCCGTTCGCGCCCGCACCTGGCAGCCGGTGGAAATATATCTGTATCCGCACAATATCATTTTAAATTTTTGGGTAGAATTAGGCTTGGCTGGGCTATTTTTATTTGTTTGGATTTTCGGCAAAACAATTTATCTTTTATCATCTATCGTTTATCATTTTAAGGCGAAAAAAGATAAAACAAGTTTATTTTTAGCCTTAGGCTTGCTATCCGCAATAATTGTTATTATCGTCCATGGTCTGGTCGATGTCCCTTATTTTAAGAACGATCTATCTTGTATTTTTTGGATTTTAGTGGCAATATTGGTTTTGTTGGATTTGAGAAATAAAGATAAACGAATTGAATGTTGAATTTTTGTCATCCTGAGCGCCGCGCGAAGGATCTATTGTCCGAGAAAAATATCAAAATATCATTAAATATTAGAATCGATATGGCGATAAAAATTTTGGAAACGGAAATTTAACCTTCCTGCAATATAGATCCTTCGTCTCACGACTCAGGATGACAAAATAATTTGGAGATGTGCCAGAGTGGTCGCCCGCTACGTCGGCCTTTGGCCGCGAGCGGGTCCGCGCACGCCGCCATCGGGCGGCGATGTCGCGGAAATGGGATTATTATGTATTATGTTTATTTTATAAAAAGTTTTAAAAATGGGAGTTTGTATATTGGATCAACGGAAGATTTAAGAAAAAGACTGGCGGAACATAACGCGGGAAGAACCCAATCAACCAAACCATTTTGTCCCTGGGGAGTTGTATATTATGAGGCTCATTTGAGTAAGGAATTAGCCAGACGAGCGGAAATATTTTATAAGACTGGGCAAGGGCGAAGACAAGTAAAGAAAAAATTAGGAATTGAATAATTTTGGAGAGGTGCCAGAGTGGTCGAATGGGCTTGACTCGAAATCAAGTGTGTTCGCAAGAATACCGAGGGTTCGAATCCCTCCCTCTCCGCTAGAAAATTTAAATTACATTGCTAAAATGTAAAATAACCTTATGGGTTTATTAGATTTTTTATCAGAAATTTTTGATGGAAATTCCAGTAGAGAAAATAAAACATATATTGATGAAAACGGTTATAGAAGGTTTTCAGACTCCGATAAATTAGTAAGCCGTTGGATAGTTGAGAAAAAATTAGGCAGGAGACTTAATCAGGACGAAGAGGTTCACCACAGAGACAGAAACAAGTTAAATAATCGCCCAGGCAATCTCGAAGCCCTAACTCCTGAGGAGCATAACAGAGAACATGGACTTCCAGATGATTATAATTTAGATTATGATAATGATCTTGATGATTATGACGATGACTTTTAGGGCGTGATATTCCTTACTAGGGTCCCAACTTCGTCCCGCGCACCCCGCTAACTAAAATAACCCGACCGCCGGGTTGTTTTTTTAAAGTCGGGGAAATGCTATAATTTGGGCATAATTATAATCATGGACAAATTTATGAAAGACAAATTTTTAAACATTTGTTTGATCGTCGTTATCCTGCTTATCGCCGCGGGCGGGACTCTGTATTTTAATCGCCAAAAAATTTCCTGGCTAGAAAACAAAAATAATCCCGCGCCGAGCACGTTGGTTGGGAATGACCGCGACGCGCATGGTTGCATCGGTTCAGCCGGATATTCCTGGTGCGAAGTCAAACAAAAATGTTTGCGCTCCTGGGAAGAGCCTTGCGTAGCGGCTACCAGTTCGAACATCGTCAAATATTTTTGCCAGGAAGGAATCTTGCGGGCGAATTATGGCACCAGTTCGGTGGGCTTGATATTAAAAAATGGCAGCACCATGACTTTGCCGCAAACCAGATCCGGCTCGGGGATTCGTTATGAAGAAGGATCGACGGTATTGGCGAGCAAAGGCGATAACGCTTTCTTGACGCAAAAAGATATTACAACATATACTAACTGCGTTGCCGGCAATCAAACCGTTTCCGGCGATACCGCTACTTACACCGACGCGGAAAAGACTTTTTCTTTTTCTCGCCCCAATCAATTTGTTTTGTCTGGCGGAGAAATTGGTTTTTCGCAGAGCTGGAGTTATAATTCAAGCGGCCTGGGATCGCTTTTGGCCGTCGTGGATATTCCCCGCT
This sequence comes from Patescibacteria group bacterium, assembly GCA_028707065.1. Classification (NCBI taxonomy): domain Bacteria; species Patescibacteria group bacterium. The sequence continues at coordinate 110,941 of JAQTUZ010000001.1, forward strand.
CGTTTATGCCGGGGACAAATTTTGGCGAAGCAAAATTTACGGTGGGCGCCAGCGGCGATCCGGCTGAAGTGAAGAATTGTTTAAAATCAAACTACGGAGAGATGGGGTCGACTACCAAGGCGACTATCGGCGATCGCAATTTCACCAAAATAAATTTTACCGATGCGGGCGCGGGAAATTATTATGACATTACCAGCTATCGCACGCTTTATAACGGACAATGCTACGCCGTTGAGAGCTTGATCCATTCTACCAATATTGATAATTATCCGCCCGAACAAGGGATCAAGCAGTTTGACCGTTTGAAAATCGGTTTGGTCCTGCAGAATATGGCGCAAAGCTTTGAATTTTTGCCCCAGACCGCGACATCTTCCGCGCAATAATAAATATTATTAATTTTAAAAATTTAAAAATATGTCTCACGAGATCGAAGCCAATTTTGTCGCTGATTGGTCCAATCCTGACAACGAATGTTCTCGCTGCACCGCTTTTGATCCGGAAACCGGATTCTGTTCGGAAGCGAAATGCGAAGTGCCACCCAACGCTCACTGCGATTTTTTCCAGTCAAGAGATTAGAATCAGTTTTTATGACGAAGTATATTCTAAATTCGGGAGGATTAAGGAACAAGCCGGAAAAAGCAGTTATATTTTTCCGCGAGATAGTTAAAGGCTTGAATAAAAATCCGCATATCTTGTTGTGTTTTTTTGCCAGAGAGCGTGAATGCTGGGAAGAGAAATTCAAAAGTTACCAGCAAAACTTTGTAGAGTTAGTTGGCGGCAATATCGAGCCGATGTTTGAATTAGCTCTTCCTGATATATTTACTGAGCAGGTAAAAAATAATGACGCCATCGTTATTTACGGCGGAGATGATGACATGTTGTATTATCGGCTGCAGCAATATGATTTACCGGAAATTTGGCAAAATAAAATTATTGCTGGTAGCTCGGCCGGTTCCGATGTGTTGACTAAACATTATTGGACTTGCGATTTGCGTCAATGTGCCGATGGTTTTGGAATTTTGCCGATAAAATTTATTCCTCATTATAAGTCTGAATATGGCAGCAATGATACGCGCGGTCCGATTGATTGGAAAAAAGCTTACGAAGAGCTCGCCGAATATGGAGATAAATCCTTGCCTATTTATGCGCTGGAAGAAGGAGATTTTATTATTTTTGAAAAATAATATTTATGAAAAAAAGAATTTTAATTTTAGGCGGCTGCATCTTGGTCTGTTTGTTCGTCGGATTAATCGGGTCGATTTTTACGACGCCGGCTATCGGATCTTGGTATGTATTCCTCAATAAGCCGGCGTTTAATCCGCCGGCCTGGATTTTCGCGCCGGTTTGGACATTGCTCTATATATTGATGGGCATCGCCTTGTTTTTGGTTTTTCGAAAAGTTAGGGAGAATAAATTAGCTAAAACCGGTTCAATAATTTTTGTAATTCATCTGGCGCTTAACGCATCCTGGTCGATCATTTTTTTCGGCGCCAAAATGATCCCGCTGGCTTTTGCTAATATTGTAATTCTCTGGCTGCTAATTGTTTATTTGATCATTGTTTTTTGGCGGATTGATAGGCGAGCATCGATCCTGCTTTGGCCTTATTTGGCTTGGGTTTCCTTCGCCTCGGTATTGAATTTTTCATTAATGCTGTTAAATCGCTAAGGGGTCTGTTGCTGAATGCCGTATTTGTCCTAAATCTTCAAATTTCGGTAAATTTTTTCAAAAATATTTTCGCCGATATTGTTATATCGCCTCAAAAATTTTTGAAAAAATTTCCTCAAAATTTGAAAATTTATGCCTAAAAGAGCATTCAGCAATAGACCCCCTTTTTCTTGCTTTTTTTGTCAAAGTTTTATAGTATTAAAAACAGCCCAGATCGGGTTGTTTTTATTCGGGGTATAGTATAGCGGTAGTATCCCGCCATCCGGCGGGACAAGCGCGCCTAAAAAACGGGCTGTAGTATAATGGTAGTACGCGTGCATGGGGTGCATGTAGCCGCGGTTCGATTCCGCGCAGCCCGACAGAATTACGTTGAAATTCTCGGAGCGAAGCGGAGACCCCGCTGGATAGCGGGGCCAGTACCCCGACAGGATCAATTAACAATTAAAAATTAAAAATGAGGAATTATTGTTTATTGAGGGTAATTAGCTCAGTTGGTTATCCGCCCCAGGCGGACCCGCCTTGGGCGGGGAGCGCTACACCCTTAAGCAAATAAAAAGTTTTTAAAACTAGAACACAGGGACAATTAGCTCAGTTGGTTAGAGCGCTGCATTCACATTGCAGAGGTCACTGGTTCGAGCCCAGTATTGTCCACCGAGGGCCTATAGTCTAGCGGTACGACGCTACATTCGCATTGTAGAGGCGGCAGTTCGACTCTGCCTAGGTCCACAAGAAGATTTTTTAGTCGTGAATTAATGATGAAGTCCTCCTTCGCGGCATTGGCGGGCTTAGCCCGCCGAAGTCCGCTTCGGCGGACGAAGGCGGGAGTAGCTCATCTGGTAGAGCGCGACCTTCCCAAGGTTGAGGCAGCGGGTTCAAGCCCCGTCTCCCGCTCATAAAATTAAAAATCAGTTTTTCTGATTTTTAATTTTATCGGACGAAAGGGGGTTGAACTAGGCAGGAGCGAGGCAAATTTTCTGCTATTTCAGTAAGTAAATTGTAAATTTTGAAGCGCAAATTAATTTATAATTTGTAATTCATAATTTATAATTCCAGTAAGGGCATGTGGCGAAATTGGTAGACGCACACGCTTCAGGTGCGTGCGGAGCAATCCTTGAGAGTTCGAGTCTCTCCATGCCCACTACATCAATTAAAAATTAAAAATGCAAAATTAAAAATATTTTAATTGACACGCAAATATTTATATTGTAAGGTAAATTCATTAATTGAATTTTTAACTTTTCACTTTTAATTTTTAATTGATTTTCGGGGTATGGCCTAACTGGCTATGGCGCACGCTTCGGGTGCGTGAGGTTCTGGGTTCAAATCCCAGTACCCCGACCATTTTCACGAGAGTTCTGGGGTTTCCGCGACATTCCGCCATGGGCGGATGCGCGGACCCGCTCGCGGCCCCTGGCCGACGTAGCGGGCAAGTCCCAGTACCCCGACAAATAAAAAAACGGCGAAAGCCGTTTTTTTTGTTGGCATACAGCTTTTAAAAAAGTTGGAAAACAAATTCGCAGCCGTCTTATTTTTATGTTATAATAATCATATTCGTCGTGGCGCAAATTATACAGGGACTGCGGCTAAAAGCGGCTAGCGGTCATCCATTAATTTATGCGAAGGAAAACGGCCAAGGAACCTGAAAAAAATATTTTCAGCAAATTAGGTTTGAAATTGATCATTCCTTTTTTTGCCATTTCTTTTATCGCCTTGCTTTTGATCGGCGGGCTTTTTTATTTTCAATATCAGGCGCAAATCAGCTTCGTGCAAAAGATCGAGCAGAATATTTCTTCCCCGGCCGCCGCTCGCGGGCTATTGGCGGAATTGCCGGCGCAGGAATTGGCGCGGGACAGGCAAATTTTTTATCTGGCCGGCGGCAGCGCGATTTTCATCCTTTTGCTTTTTATCGGTTTGATCATTTTTTTGATTTATCGACAGTTGCTTAGGCCGTTGAGATCTTTCGAGCAAAAGATCGCCGAAATGAAAAAGGGCGGCCTTGATAATAAGATCAAGCTGGCGGCTACGGATGAATTGGGCTATTTGGCGGATATTTTTAAGCAAATAAACGGTCATTTGCAAGAAACTTATGTCCGCGCGGAAGAGACGATCAAAAAAAGAACCAAAGACGCGGACAGGATGGTCGCGGTCTTGCAGAAGAAAAATTTAAAAATGAAGGATAAAGAAGCCACTCTGGCAAATCGGCTCGAAGACGCCTTTTTGCTGGAGAAAGAGCTGAAAGAAGGAAGGGATCGGGTGAGCGCGATCATCGCCTGCATGGGCGAAGGATTGATCGTCACCGACAAGGCGGGAAAAATTATTTCCCTTAATCCGGCCGCGGAATGGATGCTGAAAATAACCGCCAATAAGGTCGCCGGCCAGAATCTTGACGCCGTGGCGCCTCTTTTTATCGGCAAGGAGTGCGAGAAAAGGGTTCCGTTCGTGGATTATCCGACCATCAAGGCCATTCGCTTCAGAAAAATTTTGATTTTCAATCTGACCGATGACTATTATTTCTTATCGAAGTCGGGCGCGAAAATGGCGGTTATTTTATCATCTTCGCCGCTCTTGAAAGAAGGGAGGGTCTTCGGCGCCGTAACTATTTTCAGGAACATGAGCGCGGAGAAGCGGCTGGATGATGCCAAAAATAATTTTATTTCGATCGCTTCCCACCAATTGCGCACCCCGCTCACTTCAATGCGCTGGTTTTCCGAGATGCTTATTTCCGGAGATGCCGGCGTCATCAATAAAAAGCAGACAAAATTCGTGGAGCGCATTTATCAGGGCACGGAGCGCATGATCAGGTTGGTGAATCTTCTCTTGCAGATCGCTCGCGTCGAGGCGGGCCGCGTCAAGATCGAGCCGATCCCCATTGATTTCAAAAATACCATCCAGGGAGTGGAGATCACGCTCAAGACTTTGCTGGAAGAGAAATCGCAAAGATTGAAGATGATTTTCAAGCCCGATCCTTTTCCTTCCGTTTACATGGATCAGGAAGTGATTTGGCAGGTTTTTCAGAATTTGCTTTCCAATGCCAGCCGTTACGCGTCCAGGAGAAGCACGATCACCGTAACCGCTGAAAAAAAAGGCGAGCTGGCGGAATTTTCCATCGCCGATAAAGGGATCGATATTCCCCACGACGCGCAAGACCGGATTTTCCATAAATTTTTCCGCGCGGAAAACGCCATCAAGATCGTCCCCGAGGGTTCGGGGCTGGGCTTGTCTTTGGTAAAATCGCTGGTCGAGGGCTGGGGAGGGAAAATCTGGTTCAAATCCCAAAAAGGCAAGGGGACCACTTTTTATTTCACCGTTCCTCTCTCCGGCATGAAGCCGAAGCGCGGGGATGTGGGCTTGGCAATATAGCGAATAAAGCAAAAAACAAAAAGTAAAATTTTTTTCAAGGCAGGCTAACCATTAACCGGAAGAATCAATTGCTCGGGATTAAGCCGTAAAAAATTAGGGATTAATCCCGAACAGTTGAACGGTTCAGCTGTTTAAACACGCACCTTTTACAAGGGAGCTATCATGGACAGAAGAGAAGCGCTGGAAAAATTTGTTCCTGGCGAAAGGCGGCCTTGGGCATTGGACGTTCTTCAATTGCCGGATAGAGAAATTATTCCCCTGAAAAATAATTTTCATGACGCGGTCATCAGGGGGATTTACTCGAATTATTTTGAAGGGCAACAAATTCTTGCCGCCAGTGGAGATTATACGTTTAAGGGGGGAAATCTGGAAATTTCTCGCGGGTTTTTGATGAATAATTGCGCACCGTTCAGCTTGAGTGATTGGCATGCCCAGCAGCTGCAATGGCAGTTAGCGCGGATAAATAAAAAAATAGAGCGTTACGCGGTTGTCGGCACTGATGCCAGTCTGGCGCAAGCTTTAAATGTTTATTTTTTGCTGGAAGATGTTGTCATCCATGTTTTCGAGCAAAATCCGGAAAGCATAAAATGCGCCAAGCAGTTAGCGGAGAGTTTAGGGTTAGGCAGTGTTTTTAATTTTCATCAAGGCGATGCCGCCGCAATATTGCCGGAGGTGGCGGAAGAAATCGGCGGGTTTGACGTGATTGATCTGCAGTTGGTTCTGCAGCATCTGCGAGGCGATTCTTTCAATAAATTTTGGGAAGGAGCGGTGGGCGCTTTAAAAACCGGCGGTTTGATAAAGATCAATGAATTAATGATCGGCACGCTCGGTTTGGTAAAGACATATGACAGTAAAGATTCTGTTTTAGCCGCGAAAAAAATTATTGAAAGTTATTTTTTCGGCGATAATGGTCCAAAAGTTCCAAGTTTTCTCAATGTCGGCTGGCATTGGCCCAAAGGCCACGCCTGGGGAAACAAAGAAAGGCTGGTTGGCGATATTCTAGCGTGCACAGGAGAAAAATTAATTCTTCGCGAAGATTTCGGGCTCTCTTTGCCGGAGAAGGAAAGTTTTTCTGGCGATGTTCTTCGCTTGACCGGCTTAAGATACGTAGTGGCAAGTTTGGCGGCGGCCATGGCTGCCAAAGCCAATTCTTTAAAGGGTGTTCAAGGCCAAGAAGAGATGGCTGGAAAGTTTGCCGGTTTAGCCGCTTGGGCTTTTAAAGAAGGCCGACGAGTGGATGAAATTCTCACCGGCCAGGAATTCGAGAAAAGATTATTCAGCGTCAATTTTTCAGAAGTTGCCGGGATAGTCTTGGAAAAAGCAGTTTGAACAAAAGTGTGGCGTGAAATTCTGTTTAACATAATTTCACGCCACACCGCTTAATTCCACTTTTGTTAAATTTTTAAAGCAGCGAGTTTTTCTTAATTAATAAATCACCAACGATGTTGCATTATATTCAACTAGGGCTAATTATTATTATTTCTTTGGTTAATTTTTTATTAGCGCTTATTGTTTTGCGAAATAATCCCCGAAATATTATTAATAAAGTTTTTTTTCTGATCAGTGTTTTTTTGGGCCTTTGGGGATTTTCCCTCCTCTTTTATCAATTTCCCCTTATTTTTTCCAGCCTGGCTTGGATTAAAATGACTTATCTGTCAGCTTCTTTTTATTTAATCTTTGTTTTAGCTTTTTCTTTTATTTTCCCCACCGCTATTTATCGCCAATTTTGGCGCCCGGCGGCGTTTTTTAGCTTGATCTTTTTGGCCGTAACGATTTGGCTGTTATTTTTTACAAAAATTTGGATAATTGACGTGGTGGTTGATCCGCAAAAGGGCTTGCAAACTATTTGGGGAAACGGTTATTATTTATGGCTGCTTATTATTTGGATCAGTATTATCTGGACCTTTATCAATCTTATTATTAAAAGCCGCCATTCTTCAGGATTGCGAAAACTGCAATTAAAATTTTTTTCTTATTCGTTTGTTTTGTTTTCTTTTTTAGTCACTGTTTCCGACGGAATAGTTCCGATTTTTTTTAATGATACCCGCCTTTTTTATACTAGCGCTATTTTTAGCATTATTTTCAGCGGCGTCACCGCTTACGCGATTTTGAAACACCGCTTTATGGATATTCATCTGGTGGTCGCCCGCTCGATCTCTTATTTTCTTTTGCTTTTTTCTTTCGGCGTTTTTTATTCGCTGACCTTATTCCTTTGCGCCACTTTTATTATCGCCGAGCCGATCGCCATCGGCACTTATGCCTTGTTTTCTTTGATCGCTTTGGCCGTTGCTTTTTCTTTTCAGCCGCTGCTGGCTTTTTTTCAAAGAATCACCGACAATATTTTTTACAAGCAAAATTATAACGAATCCCGCCTGCTCTATGACTTGGCGCTCTTGATGGCTTCGACTTTCAGCTTGGTGGAATTGACGGACAAATTGCTGGAAAAGATCATGGCCGCGATCCGCGTCAGCTTCGGCGCTTTCGTTTTGATCGACAATAAGAAAATTTTTCATCTGGTCCAGCGGGGCTATGCCGGGAAGATGAAAATTTCCGACGGCGATATTTCCCGGTTCGTCAAACAGACGCAGATAGTTTTATTCGATGAATTGCCGGAAAACGCGCTGAAAGAAACGATGCGGCGGTTGAATATCAATGTTATCATTCCTTTGCGCGTCAAAGGAGAAACCGAAGATGTTTTGATCTTCGGCGAAAAGCTTTCCGGCAACCCTTATACCGATAAAGATATCAGTTTTTTCCAGGTTTTTGCTTCAGCCGCGTCCGCGGCGATCAAAAATGTTTCCAACGTCGAGCAGATTATGCGGCTTGATGAGCTGAAGTCCGAGTTCGTCAATGTTGTTTCGCACCAATTGCGCACGCCGCTTTCCGTCGCCCGCTGGAATTTCGAGATGATCTTGGATAATGTTTTCGGCAAATTGCCGCCCAAAGTGGAACAGATCACCCGGGACACGTATTTGCAATTCGTTACGCTCAATCGGGGCTTGAATAATCTGATGGCGGTTTTGGAGATTGAAAAAAATGAAGTGCTGATGAAGTATGATAAAATCGATATTGATCAGGCGATTATCAAGGAAGTGATCAGCGATCTCGCTGAAGTGATCAAAGAAAAAAAGATCACGATCAAGCAAGAAAATCCGATTGCCAGAAAATTCAGCCTTGACCAAAAGAAAATAAAAGCGGTTTTTGAGATTATTCTGGATAATGCCATCCGCTATTCTCCGGACGGCTCAACCATTACTATTTCCCAGACCTTGCGGAAGGGCAAGAGAAAAAATGAAATTTTGATTTCCGTGGCTGATCGCGGGATCGGCATTTTGTCCGTTAACAAGGAAGCGATTTTTACCAAATTTTTTCGCGGCGAGGAGGCGAAAAAAATGTCGCCGGACGGTTTTGGCCTGGGGCTTTTTATGGCGAAAAAATATGTCAAATATCACGGCGGAGATCTTTGGTTTGAAAAAAACAAAGCCGGCGGCTCGACCTTTAGCTTTTTTATTCCCGAGAGAACGGGAAAATAATTTGCGAGCGTTGAATGATTATGAAACGCTCTCATCCCGATCCCGCCCTAGCGGGAGAGGGATCCCTTTATCTTAAGTCACGAGCATGTCCCGACAAACAATGATGATGTTTTAAACTATTCAACAGCTTAATTTAATCAGATAACTGCAAAATATTTTTTTGCGATTATCCCCATAATTATATGGCCATTAGCCAGACAAAAAAAATTCTGCTCATTGAAGACGACAAGCCCACCGTCAAGATCGTTAAGCTGATGCTGGAACAGGAGGGCTATGAAGTTTCCGTCGCCGGAGACGGCGAAAAAGCGATCGAGGCCTTGAAGAATCCGGCCGACTTGATCCTCTTGGATCTGCTGATCCCGAAAATAGACGGCTTCCAGGTTTTGAAGATCATCCGGCAAGAAAAAAAGCTCAAGCTGCCGGTGGTCGTCTTTTCGAATTTGAGCCGGCAAAGAGACATCGAACAGGCCGCCGAATTGGGTGCCAATGATTATTTGGTCAAAAGCGAATTTTCCGCCGGCAAGCTCAAACAGAAGATCAATAATTTTTTTAACGCGAAATAATTCGGATCAGAAGGCGCCAGCTTCTTCGGGCTCGCCTTGATTGTTTTTTATAATTAAGAAAAGAATTTTTTAATCACCCTAATCTATTATGAGGAAGCAAAAAAAAGAAAATACCGGTTTAAAAACAATTTTAGTGATTGAAGATGAGCTGCCTTTGCGCGAGGCGATCAGCATTAAATTGGCCAAAGAAGGATTTCTCTGCCTGCTGGCCGAGACTGCCGAGGCCGGGCTTAAAATTCTGGAGCAAGAAAAGCCGGATCTGATCTGGCTGGATTTGCTCATGCCCGGGATGGGCGGATTCGCTTTCTTGGAAAAAATCCGCCAACAGCCGAAACTGCGCGATCTTCCCGTGGTAATCGTTTCCGTTTCCGCCAGCCCGGAAAAGATCCGCCTGGCTTTTGGGCTTAACGTCGTTGATTATCTGGTAAAAAGCCAGTTTCGGCTGGCCGATATTGTCGGGCGCATCGGGGGCTATATTAAAAAATGAGCCGTGGATTCCGAATTATTGATGTTCTATTGTTTTTTATGGTATGATATATCTATGATATGCCACAGATAGCGGCCGAGGGAAAAAGGATAAAATAAAGGAAAATCGGCCAAGGGCGTATTTATCAGCCGAAAAGAGCGGCGGCGATGACCCGCAAATTTTATGATAATCGTTAATAATTAATAGCCGGGGCTGATTTGCTATGAGCATTAATCAAAAAAAGAAAATTATCCTGATTGTCGAAGATGAGCAGGCGTTGCAGGACGCTTTAAAGATGAAATTTGAAAAAGAGGGGGTCGAAGTGCTGACGGCCGGCACCGGCGAAGAGGCGCTTGAGGTTTTGAAAAAAAAGCGGCCCGTCCTGATATCGTTGGATATCCTTTTGCCGAAAATGAACGGCCTGGAAGTGCTCAAAAAGATCAGAGCAGACTCCAGGTTGCGCGATCTGCCGGTAGTGGTAGTGAGCGTTTCCGGCGGACAAGAAAAGATCCGCCAGGCTTTTTCCCTGGGAATCGTTGATTATTTGGTTAAAAGCGAATATAAGATCGAAAATATCGTCAAAAAAATAATGGCGATCATGGAAAAATTTTATGCCGAAAAAAATTACAGCCAAAAGTAAAAAATGGGTTTTTATCATCGAAGACGATGTTTTTATCAACCGGGCCTATAAGGCGAAATTCGCCCACGAGGGCATTGAGGTAAAAATAGCGGAAGACGGAGAAAAAGCTTTGCAAATGCTGAAGAAGGGTGAAATGCCGGCGCTGATATTGCTTGATCTGATGCTGCCCAACAAAAGCGGATTTGAAGTGCTCGCGGAAATAAAACAAGATGACAGATTGAAAAATATTCCGGTGCTGATTTTGACGAATTTGGCCCAGGAATTGGATACTGATCGCGGTATCACCTTGGGCGCCGAGGAATATCTGGTGAAAGCCGATATGAAGATCGAAGATCTGGTCAAGAAAGTTCAGCGATATTTGGAAAAATAAACAGGTTCATATAATTAAAATTAATAAATAAACCCATGTATTATCAACAAAACATGAGAAAAGCGCAGGAGGGATTCACTCTCTTGGAATTGCTGATCGTGATCACGATCATCGCGATTCTGTCCGTGGCTCTGGTCTTCATCCTGAACCCGGCGGAAACTTTGCAAAAGTCCCGCGACACCCAGCGCATGGCCGACTTGTCAACTTTGAAGACGGCGATCGGAATTTATCTGACCTCGACCTCCACTCCTCTGCTTGACAATGTCGCGAACAACCTTTGCCTGGGCGGAACCGGTAACGCTACTGTTTGGTATAGCGCGGATCAGACTACGGCTGGCTCTATCACTGATACAGCTTATCCTACCGGCTTCGCGGCTTTTACGCAGCGCGCTACGGCTGCCGCGTCCGCTCCGGTTGACGGTACGGGCTGGGTGCCGGTTAAACTAACTTCAATTATCGGTGGTTCGCCGATCTCGTCAATGCCGGCCGATCCGGTAAATAAATTGGTAGTTGCCGCCGCCACAAATCCCAGCACGCTTAATGCGTTAACCTATAACGCTTTAACTTATCGCTATGCTTGCCGGCTGTCTCCCTTGACCTTTGAAATTAATGCCAAATTGGAAAGCGCGGCCTATGGCGTGGGCGGCTCCGATGATAAATCAACCAAAGACGGCGGAAATAATGCCAATCTTTATGAGGTCGGTACAGATTTGACGATCCTTCCGGGAACACCTGATTTTTAAGCTAATAAGCCAGAATTGAAGGTAATAGATAATTATCCGGGGAGTCTGCAAAGACTCCCCGGGTTGATATTATGGCAGTATTAGGCAAATATATTATATTAACGTTGTTGGGGAAATTATGATATAATTAGTGCAGATAAGAACGCGAATTTGTTTTTACGCCTTTGTTTTTGCGTAATCAATTTCTTTAAAGCGATGATAAAAGTATTCAGCCAAATTTTAAATTATTTTCCGATTTTTGCCGTGGCGGCGGTTTTCCTTTGGGTGATAGCGGCGCATTGGAAAAAATGGAATCTTTGGATTCTGGTCTGGGTGATGATCGGTTTTCATCTTGGCCTGGCCCTGATCAAAAGCATTTTGCAATATTGGGCGTGGGATCAAAGCCAGCTGACGCGGCTATTGCTCAATTTGCCGGTTGATAAAACGGTTCCGGGCTGGTTGGCGCGTTTGCCGATCTTTGCCGATTTTTCCCATGGCTATTTCTGGTATTATATTTGGAATAATTTTTGGAAAGAGGCGCTGTTTTCCCTGATAGCGGCTTTTATTATTTATGGGATTTTTCGGCTTTTACAGCGCTATAAACCGCGTTTTTTCCAGAGCCAGGACAGCGAATTGGGTTTGTTAATGGCTTTGCTCGTCGGCTGGCCGCAAATTATTTTATTTTTACCCATAACTTTTTTGGTGGCGATGGTTTTTTCTCTGGCCAAATCCATTTTTCGTCAAGAAACTTATTGCCCGCTGGCCTGGCCGTTTTTGATTAGTACCGCCCTAATGCTGGTTTTTAACGCTCAACTGTCGGTCTGGCTTTATTTGCTATTGAAAATTATTTAGAATATCCGCAGTAACGTAAAACTTTGCGTTACTATTCAGCTTATCGCAGAACAATTTAGTGGTGTTGGATATCCGACATCCGATATCTGATATCTGAAATCCGATTTATGCATATCACTAAAGAAAAATTAAAAGAATTATTGCTTGATTCCGGCGTGGTGGAAGAAAAGGTCTTTCAGTCCGCTCTCGACGAGTCGATGCGCTTGGGCCAATCGCTCGCGGACGTCTTGATCGGCCGGGGCGATCTGTCCGAGGAATATCTGCTGGAAGTGCTCGAGCCGTATTTTGGCGCGCCCGTGGCGGATTTGCGCAAAAAAACTTTGCCGAAAGAAGTTTTTGAGCTTATTCCGGAAACCTATGCCAAGTCCAAGAACGTCATGGCTTTTGAAATTGACGCGAAAAAAAATGTCTTGAAACTGGCCATGGCCGATCCTTTTGATTATGATGCCATTGAATTTTTGCGGGCCAAGCTCGGCATGGAGATCGAGCCGTATTTTAGCAGTCGCGGCAGTTTGAAATTCGGCTTCAAGCAGTATAAGCAGCAGATCGGCCAGGAGTTTGATAAAGTGATCACGGAAAACGTCGACAAGATCTTAAGGGAGTCGAGCGGCGAGGTTGATATGGCCAAGCTGGCCGACGCTCTGCCGGTGGTGGCGATTTTGGATAGCATCGTCGAACATGCCATCGCCCTGAATGCTTCCGATATCCATTTTGAGCCTCTGCCGAAAACATTGCTGATCCGTTATCGCATTGACGGCGTTTTAGAAGAAATATTGACTTTGCAAAAAGTCATCGAGCCGATTTTGGTGGCCAGAGTGAAAATCTTGGCGAACCTGCAGATCGACGAGCATCGGGCGCCGCAGGATGGCCGGTTCCGCTTTGAAATGGAAGAAGGCGGCTATATCGATTCGCGCGTCAATATCATGCCGGTGATGCACGGCGAAAAAGTGGAAATGCGCCTCTTAAAAAGTTCGGCCCGGGCCCTGACTTTGGAAGAATTGGGCTTGTCCGCCGCGGCGATCAAGATCGTCGGCGAAGAAGTGCATAAGGCGCATGGCATGGTGCTGGTGACCGGTCCGACCGGCCACGGCAAGACCACGACGCTGTACGCGATCTTGCATATTTTAAATACGTCGGAAGTAAATATCACGACGATCGAAGACCCGATCGAATATGAAGTCTCCCGGGTCAACCAAACTCAGGTGAACGTCAAGGCCGGGATCACTTTCGCCAACGGCTTGCGCGCCCTGGTGCGGCAGAATCCGGACATCATCATGGTCGGCGAAATCAGAGACTCTGAGACCGCGGAAATTTCGGTCCATGCCGCGCTGACCGGGCACTTATTGTTATCTTCTTTGCATACCAATGACGCGGCTTCGGCCGTGCCGCGCTTGATCGATATGAAAGTTCAGCCGTTTCTTTTGGCTTCCACGCTGAATTTAGTGGTGGCCCAGCGCCTGGTCAGGAAGATCTGCGGCGGCTGCGTCACTTCTTATCCGATTCCTTCGGATGTGCGGGAGTTGATCAAAAAACATTTGTCGCTGTCCAACGAGAAGGTCGAGAGTATTCCGAAAATGTTATTCCGCGGCAAGGGCTGCAATATGTGCAACCATACCGGATTTCTGGGGCAGATCGGAATTTTTGAATTATTGCAAGTATCGGAAAATATCAAAGGGCTGATCTTAAAAACGGCTCCGGCGGCCGAGATCAAAAAACAAGCCGTGAAAGAAGGAATGATCAGCTTGTTCCGGGACGGCTTGCAGAAAGTGGAGCGGGGCGTGACCACGATCGAAGAAATTTTGCGGGTCATTAGCGAATAGAGGTTCGAGATAAAATATTTTAGCTGGATGTAATACTAATTTAATACAAATACATACTAATCACACGAATTCGTTATATTAGTATGTATTCGTAAATTAGTATTGCATTTATAGGATATGCGTTATTATTTTGAAGCCATTGATCAGCAGGGGGTGCCGGTGATCGGCAAATACGAAGCCGAAACCGAAGCCGAAGTGTCGGAGCATCTCCAAAAACGCCAGCTGATACCCCTGATCATCAGGCCGGAAGGCGGCGTTTTTAATATTAAAAATATTTCATTTTTCGAAGGAATCACTGCCATGGATCGGATCGCTTTGGTGAGAAATTTGGCCGCTACTACCAAGGCCGGCTTGAGCATCATCGAAGCGCTGGATATCTTGGCGCAGGACGCGGAAAAGCCGTTATTGAAAAAGATCCTCCTGGAGATGAAAAGCAATATGCAGAACGGCCAGCCGCTCTGGCAGTCGTTCCAATATTATCGGCGTTATTTTCCGCCTTTTTTTGTGGGTATGATCAGGGCGGCGGAATCTTCCGGCAAGCTGGATACGACTCTGGATGAACTGACGCAATATTTGACGCGCGAATACAGCCTGGTAAAAAAAGTAAAAAACTCCCTGGCTTATCCGATCCTGCTGCTCTTCGCGTCCGGCGGGGTGATAATTTTGCTGCTGGGCTTTGTTTTGCCGAGCCTGGAAAAAACTTTTCAGCGCAGCCAGATGGTTTTGCCGGCCTACACTCGGGCGCTGATGTCGTTTAGCCATGGCATTCGTTATAATATTTGGGGCGACGCGATATTTGTTTTGGTCATCATTGCCATTATCGTTTTTTTCCGGCGCAATGCCTGGCTGAAGAAGCTTGTTTCCCGCTGGTCGTTCAGTGTTCCGCTTTTGCGCGATGTTTTGAAAAAGATCGTTTTGGTAAGATTTACGCGCACCTTGGGCAGCTTGCTCGGGAGCGGCGCGCTGATCACGGAGTCTTTGCAATTGGCGGCTGATTCCGTCGGCAACGAATATTACCGGCAAGCTATTTTGAAAGTAAATGCCGAGGTGATCCGCGGCTTGCCTTTGTCCAAGGCTTTATCCGGCAGCGATAAATTATTTCCCCGTTTTTTGATCAGCCTGGTGATGGTCGGAGAAAAGACCGGCACTCTGGAACATATCCTTAAGACCTTTGCCAATTTTTACGATGAAGAAGTTGAGAATAGCTTAAGGACTATGACCACTTTTCTGGAACCGGCAATGCTCCTGGTCATGGGTTTGGTCATCGGTTTTATCGCCCTCTCTGTTTTATTGCCGATCTACCAATTCGTGGGAAAATTCATTTAATCAATCCGTAGGAACGCAATATTTTGCGTTCTGTTTGCAAATATGTTTTCTCGCCAGGGCTTTACGCTTATCGAAGTTTTGCTGGTCGCCACGATACTCGCGATGATCGCCGGTTTCAGTATCGGGATTTATGATAATTACAGCCGGAACATGGAATTGGAGTCAACGGGCAAAAATATCATTTATGATCTGCGGCAGATGCGCGCCTACGCGGCAGCCGGCGTTGATCAACGCAAGTGGGGAATTCATCTGTCAAATGGCACGCAGGATTATTATGAATTATTTTCCACGCCGACTGACTACGCGGATGCCGGCAAGACGAGAGTCAGCGCTAATTATTTGCCGGCTACCTTGCACTTCGTTAAGCCGGCCGAAGGCGTTAATTTGGATATTATTTTTTCCAGTATCTCCGGCAATACCACGGCCGATTTTTTTACCGTCGGCGCGCCGGGCGGCAGCATGACGATCAATGTCACCGCTTCCGGCGCGGTATATTAATATGAAGCTTGATAACTCCGGGCAAATTCTTTTGGAAGTGCTGGTCGCCATGGCCATTGCCGCCGTGGTGGTGGTTTTGGGTTCGCAATTGATCTACGTCAGCCTTGCCGGCAATAAAATTTCCGAAGATATTGATGTCGCTTTTGGCTTGGGCGAAGAAACCTTTGTCGCCGCGCAAGCGGCGGCCACGGAAAATTGGAACAATCTTTATTCTCTGGCTCATGATGGCACTAAATATTATCCGCAACAATCGGCCGAGAAATGGTCGCTCGCTTTGGGAACGGAAAATATTCCGCTTAATTTTGCCGTTTACAGCCGTTATTTTACCGTCCAGAATGTCTGCCGGGATATTTACAGCCGAGCTATTGTCGGGATCAGCGATAGCGGCGGCAGCGCCGTTACCTGCGATAATTTTCCCGGCAGCAGAATGGACCCTTCGACGCAGAGAATCAATGTTTCCGTAAACTGGGCGAACGCTCCGGTAGTGAGCGTCAGCGATTACCTGACCCGCTGGCGGAATAAAGTCTGCGCCAGCACCAACTGGTCAGGCGGAAAAACAGCGCCGGCCGATAACGCTGTTCTCTGTTCCGATTCGCTCAACACTTATTATGACGACGATGAAAATATTGACGCGAGCACGCTGGGCAAGATAAAAATAAAATCCTAACAGTTTTATGAGTAAAAAAAAGTTTTGGCTGATCATTATCGGAGTTATCGCTTTTTTATCATTAGGTTTTAATCTTTGGGCGATATTTTTTTACGCGCCTAAATTCTGTTTCACTGATAATGAAATAAAGAAATCGCAATTCAGCCTTTTAAATCCGGCGCGGTCGATTTACGAGCAGAAAGACTTGATCGTCAATGTCCAGCCGCTGCGCGATGAGCTGGATAAGATCGGCGCTGATCCCGATATTTCCATTTATTTTGAATATTTGCCGACCGGCGCCAACATCGCCGTTAATAAGGAGGCGGAATTTTTTCCAGCCAGTTTGGTTAAATTGCCGGTAGTGATGGCGGCGGCCAAAAAAGTGGCCAGCGGCCAATGGCGCTGGCAGAACGAGCTGGTTCTGATGAGCAATGATAAAGACGATAAATTCGGCGAGTTGTATCAATCGCCGATCGGCACCACCTTTACTATCGACGATCTGTCAGTTAAAGCTTTGGCCGAATCCGATAATACGGCCTATCACATGCTCTTAAGAAATCTTGAGCCGGCCGAACTGGAAGAAATGCATCAGCATTTGGGGCTGGAAGATTTTTTTACTGCTGACGGCAAGATCAGCGCCAAAAAATATTCAGTCATCTTGCGCGCCCTTTATGGCAGTTCCTATCTCCCCGAAGAGTATTCGCAAAAACTATTAAAGATAATGACGCAAAGCAGTTTTAATCAATATTTGGCCAGCGGCCTGCCAAAAGATATTTTATTCGCCCATAAGATCGGGGTGAGCGACGAGCAGGATGTGGTTTTGGACGCGGGGATAGTTTATTTGCCCGGGCGGCCGTACTTGCTGGCAGTGATGATCAAGACGAAAGATATGGCGGCGGCGGAAATACAGATGAAAAATATTTCCGAAAAAGTTTATAGTTATATCGCCAATTATTCCGAAGAAAAATAAAACAGAATGATTAAAAAAGCTTTAAAAAATATTTGTATTTTCACGATGGTTTTGGGTTTGGTTTTTTCCAGCCTGCCTTATGATTTTTTGACCAACGCTATCTCTGCCTATGAAAAATCCGCCAATATCGTGGATAAATTCTGGCATTTGCAGCGCGATCCGAATGTGGTCGATAATTTCCGGGAAAATAATATTTTTTCCGGCCTGATGATCCATTATGCCAATGCCGCGGTGGGAGATGCGAGAATCCAATATGGCTTTTCCAACAACTCTACTCCCAGAACTCAATTTTATAACGATACGACAAATTCTTACGGGGGAGAAACCACCACTGTTGCTGGTACGGCCACTATCGGCTGGGTCGTTTCCAAAGAATCCACGACTGAAGATCTGACCGTTATGGTAACCCAGTCTACAACCGGAGTAATGGATATTTTTTGCCGCAATAGCGCCGGCACCTGGTCAAAAGATATTTCCGGAGTTTCCGTAAGCGCTAACGCCGCTACTCGGCGTTTTGACGTGGAATTTGAAAAGACTTCCGGCATCCCCATGGTTTTATTTTCCCGCAATGTCGCGACGACCAACGAGCTGGGGTATTATCGCAAAACCGGCGCGGGCTGCGGAGCCGGTTCCTGGACCGGGCCGACCATGCTTAATCCGACCAGAGTGACCGCGGCCGTGCTTTGGGTGGAATTGGCAGCCAGACAAACCAGCGGGACAAATGTATTGGCGGCGGCCTTTTCCGATGCCACGGCTACGCAGGGCGGAAAATTGGAAGCGATGATCTGGACGGGCAGCGCCTGGGGCAGCGAATCCCCGGCTGGCGCGGCCAACGGCTGGTCCGATCTCTCGATCGAATTGCAGGGAACTGCCGGCGCTAACGCGGCTAAAGTTTTTGACTTAGCCTTTGAAACTAATACTGGTGATTTACTGGTAGCTTGGGGAACTTCTTTGGGCGCCAATGGCACGAACGGCTGGCGCTACGCGACTTGCGCGGCAGCTTTGCCTTGTACTTGGTCGGCCGTGCAAACTCCGGCCGGGCCGACCGATGATGCGACTAATGTGGCCTGCGCTCCTGACCCCGGTTCTGACGCGATTGCTTGCGCGGCACAAGGAAATGCCGGCAACGATCTTACTGCCTGGCGCTGGTCAGGCACGGCAGTCAGCGGAACTGTGGCCAATGCCGATACGACTTTATTGGCGACTGCGGCCGGCGATATGCATGTGGATATCGATTGGGTGGTGAGCGGCAGCCAGAGAATGGCCGTGGCAGCCTATGCTAATGGTAATACTGGTTATCGATATATTTATTATGATACGGTTGGCGCGGCTTGGCGGACAAATACAAACACCGGTTTTGCTATTACCGGCGCTCCGGCAACGGCCGGGCAAAGCATCCAGGTCAAAAGAAACCCCGCCAACGCGGCGCAGTTGATGGTTAGTTTTACTGACGCGAATTCTGATCTCTGGGCGAAAAGATTGGCTTACAACGGCGCGGCCGGCGGCGCAACCACTCCCTTGTCCACCTGGTCCAATTCTGATGGCGGAGTGACTTTACAAGGGACGGTGAGCAGTATCACTTCGATGCCGTTTATGCTGGATTGGATTAATGTCTCAATCCAAAACTTGACGATCAACGCCACGGCCGGCTCCCAAGTTGCTAATTTAAATTCGGGGGCGACTTCGCAATACGCTCAAGACGTTTCTTGCAATAGCGCGGCTTCTTGTGCCGCCTTTACCTTGGCGATTGACAGCGGCTCGGAAACATTGACCTCGATAAAAATTACTGAAACCGGGACGGCAAACGCGACCAATGACTTGGCCAACGCGGCTTTATTCTATGATACTGACGGAAATTTTGCCAACGGCGTAACCGGGCAATTCGGCTCGACCGTTTCTGCTTTCACTTCCGAAGCCGCGACTTTTTCCGGATCTTTGGCCATGGTCGCCGGCACCACTTATTATTTTTATGTCCGTTATGATCTGGCCAAGTCAGGCGCTTATCCTGATGGCGGACAGACGGTTAATTTCCAAATCGCGGCCAATGGCGATGTCACAACCAGTGGCAGTTCCATAAAAACCGGCGCGCCGGCATCTTTGGCTGGAGCCACAACCGTGCGGCCGGATATCACGAATATAACTTATCCGATAACTTCGCCCTTGTCAGGCGGCCGGATCGGGCAAGGCGTCACGATCAACGGCTATGGCTTTGGAACTGTTTGCGATGGCGCTAATAATAAAGTTGAGATCGGCACGGCTGTTGTTTCCTGCACCGGCACGACTTTCACTGATACTTCCATTACTGTTTCCAATTTTCAATATTCTTCCGGCGATAGTTATGGCGGAACCGGCGCCAACGGCCTGTTAGCGACAGTCGGCGGGACAGCCAATGACGCGCGCCAGGATTTTTATGTTTACCCGGATATTATCAGCACCACCAATCCGGTTTCCCCTTATACTAACGCCGCCCGCGAATATGACGCGGGCGATACTGATGGCGTCGTGACTTTGAACGGCAATCATTTCGGTTCGGCCCAAGGCACTGGAGTAGTTACTGTTTTGGGCCAGACGGCTGCGACCAATTCTTGGAATGACACAGCCGTGCAAATCCAAATTCCAGACTCGATCCCTGACGATTCTTACACGGGAAATATTATCATCAATCAGGGTGCTGGCGGTAATGATGCCACCACTGATTCTTATGGCGGTGGCACCTATAGAATTTTACCTCGCATCACCAGTTTTGATCCTGTTTCCAATCCGGTTGGTGATTCCGTAGTTGTTACTGGCAATCATTTTTGCCAAAGCGGCACTTGCCCTACAGGTACGACCGGTGTTGATTCGGATCTGGTTAATTCTCCGGCGTTTACCGCCAACGATCGGGTTATTTTCACTTCCGGCATCGTGGCGAATTACTGGGGGGCAGGCGGATGGACTGACACTACCATGGACACCCAAGTTCCTACGGGAGCGGCCGTTGGCAACAACAGTGTTTATCTGAAATCGAATAATTACGATTCCAATGCGAAGAATTTTACCGTGCAAACTCTTGAGCCTGATATGCCGAGCAATCTGCTGCAATCCCGCAATTCCGGCTTTACTAATTTAATTCCTACCGGCGGCTATGCTTCTTCCACGCCGGTTTATTTCAGGTTTGACACCAGCGCGGCTGCCGGCGGAGGCAAGATGTATCCGCAAATTGAAATTCGGCCGGTACTAAATAATTTTGGTTCCACTTGCCCCGGGGCTTATTGTGAAGAAGGAACCGGTGTTGACTATGATAGCGGTATAATAGCGCTGACCATTTCAACTTCATCGCCGGATGACTCGTATCATTGGCAGGTCCGTGCGCATTATGTTAAAAATGGTGATTATTATAGTGCTTGGAAATCTTATCCTGATGTGGAAAATTATGAAACAGATGCCGATTTGATTATTGATACAACCGCGCCGGTCATCTCTTTTTCGTCGTCCTTTTCCCCGCCGGATACTGTTTGCGCTGACGGGCAGAAAGAGCTTAGTGCTAATAATATTAAGATTTTTTGGTATCTGAATGAATCAGGTGACGGACAAATTGAATATTCTAAAAATTCTGATTTATCTTCCAGTATTAAATTTCCGATTATCTGGCAAGTTGGCGATTTTTATCACGAAGTTGGTCTTACCAATCTTGATTCCGGGACCACTTATTATTATAAGGTTAAGTCGCGCGATGCCGCCCATAATTTAGGCCAAAGGCCGCAGTCAACGCCTTATTGTTCTTTTAGGACGAGTAGCGTCACGCAACCGGCCAAGACAACATTTTTTTATATTATGGGCGCGACCAGCGGAATAACGGCCCTGGCAACTTCCTCTTTTTCCGTTATCGCTCCGGAAGATTCGCCATCGGTCAAAAGCGCCTTTATTGAAGTTACCGGCTTGGTCAGCGGCGGGAGCAACTCAATAACTATTCAAGCGAATGGCGTTAGTCCTCGCGAGTATATGGTTAATTCTGCTGATCGCACCTTCTTCAGATTTGTTTATCAGATTACCGGGCCAGACGAGGAAACAAATTTAAATTTAAACGATTCAGGCGCCTGCACTTATGGACATTTAAATAATCCGCCCTGCAATATGATCTCGATTGCGCCGGGCGCCGGGATGAGCGTTGATATTTACTCGGCTAAAATTATTGTTACTTACAGCTATGCGCCCTAAGATTTTTATGAAAAAAAATAAATTATTAATTATCGGCGGAGCAGTAATTTTGCTGATAGTTTTGGCGATTATTATTATTTTGGTCAGCAAGACGCCGAAAACTAATTTGCCGCCGCCGGTGGTTGTGCCGCAAGAGCGGTTATTCGAAGAAGCCTACACTATTCCAAGTACGCAGGAAATTTTTAAGACCGATGCCAACTCAGTCGCCAGCGGACCGGTTAACGTGCCGCTTAGCGCCGCTATCGGCGGGGAGAAGACAGCAGTCCCCGGCGCGATTTTAACAATCAAGGGCGCGTATGATCTGGCCGCCGGCGAAGCGAAAAAATGGGACAGCGCCGCGAAATTGTCTTTTATCAAATCTTTCGGGGCGATAACGCTGGAGGGCAGATCAAGCCAGTGGCAGGCGGTTTTTTCCGCTGAAGAAAAAGCCGGGAAAGCTTACGAGATAATTATTCAGAAAGATAAAATCGTTTCGCAAAAAGAAATTGTTTCGTCATCAGACGCGGCCGGAATTGATTTGCCTGCCGGATGGCCGGATTCGGGGGAATTTATCAGGCAGCTGCAAAATAATCCGAATTTTTCCCAGGCGACGATCAACAGTTTCCTTTTAGCCAGCACGCCCGAATCTGATGACGCCAAGTGGTGGTTTTCTTTGGGCACATCTCAGGGCGTGGTGACTTTTGAAGTGAAATAAAAAGTTAAATAAAGACGGGCAAATTTTTATATGGCTCTGGTAAATAAAACTATTTTTGTCTTAGCATTTTTAGCGTTGTTTTTTTCGGCACGGCAAGTTTTGGCGGCCGATAATATCAAGACAACGGAATTTTATATTTATGATTCGGCTCTGCCGGTCAGTTCGGCGGTCAGCCAGGATTTTTCCGTCTATATCGGCGATAATATCGGCGCGGTAACCGATCCGATCAAATCCGCTTACTTCAAGATTTCCGGAACTTATACCGGCGGCGGCACGCTTGATTTGAAGATTAATTCCGGGAATTCCAAAATTTATAACTTGCCAACGGTCGGCAGCCCGACTTATTTCGAATTGCTTTATGCCGATACTTCCTCGGTCATTGATCCTTCCAGCGCGGGAAATTATAGTTATAATTTCAGCCTGACTCCTGATAGCGTCACTATTTACGGCCTGGGAGTGAAACTGGATCTGACTTACCAATATCAGCCGGCCTTTTGTCCGGACGGCTCGAGCCAAAAAGTTAAGACCACGGAATTTTACGTTTACGACTCTGATTCAGTTATCAATCCCGACTCTAACATAAGCCAGGATTTCCCCGTTTATATCGGCGATAATATCGGCGCGGTAACCGATCCGATCAAGTCCGCTTACTTCAAAGTTTCCGGAACTTATACCGGCGGCGGAAGCATAAATTTCACTCTTAATTCGGGCAATTCCCAGATTTACAATTTGCCGTCAGCGGTCAGCCCGACGTATTTTGAATTGCTTTACGCTGACACTTCGGCGATGATCGCTCCTGGCTCGGCGGGAACTTATTATTTTAATCTGGGCATCAACCCGACCGGCGTGACGATCTATGGCGCGGGAGCGGCGCTGGACCTGACTTATCAATATGCTCCGCCTTCTTGCGCTGGCTTGCCGCCGACCGGAGAATTGACTTCAGCTATTTTCGATACGATTCAAACCGCGGCGTATAATTCGATTATGTGGCAAGGGACGTTCAACGGCGGCAATGGCCGGGTGCGCTTCAAGTTGGCGACTTCCAACAGTTCGAGCGGGCCGTGGAATCCGGAGAATTTTTTCGGCAGTTCAGACAATGGCGTAACCTGCGACAATGTCTCTTGGTATGATCCGGGCGCGCCAGAAACGCCGATCGAAATAACTTGCGCTCCGGCCAATCATAATAATCAGCGTTATTTCCGCTATAAAGTCCAGCTTTGTTCCTATAGTAATTGCACGGATTCGGGGAGTGCCAGCCCGGAAGTAAATAAAGTTATCGTTAATTGGAGCCCATGACCTATGATCAAAATGAATGGTATCAACCGCAGGGCAAGCCCTGCACCCATCTTTTCCAAAAGGTGTCCCCGCCGCAAGCGGACGGGGTATTTTTTCTGCGCTCGCTCGGAAATAATCTCCCCCGCAAAATGCGGGGGGATTATTTCTCTCGCTCGCTTGAAAATAAATAGCAAAGGCTTTTCGCTAATGGAAATTTTAATTTATATCACCGTGATCGCGATCGTGACCGCGGCGATCGGCGGAGTTTTTTTGTCAGTCGCCGGCGGGCAGGCCCGGGCTGACGCGGCCGCCGAGGTAAACTCCAACGTCAGTTTTGCGCTGGACATGATTAATCAGGATATTTTAGCGGCTAGCGCGGTTACGACGCCGGCGGCGGCTACTTTGGCGGTAACCGTTGGCGCCACTTCAATTACCTATTGCGTGGTTAGCGGTCAAATATTCCGCTCGGCCGGCGGAATCTGCAATGGCAGCGCTGAGCCGATTACCGCTGCCGCGGTGGCGGTAAAAAATCTGACTTTCACGAGGCTGGAAAATACCAATACTGTTCTGCCCAAAACGATCGTCAGCATCCAAACCGTTCTGACCATCGGCTATAACGGCGCTAATCCGGATTACCAATATTCTTTAACTAAGCAAACGAGTTCTTCATTGCGATGAAATTTTTTCAAACAACCGGCGGTTTCGCGACCATCCCGACGATTCTGGCGCTAAGCGCGCTGATCCTTGTCGCGGCAGTCGGGATCGCCGCCGCCACTTATACGCAAACCACGACTAACGCGGCAGTAGAGCAATCTGCCGCGGCGTTAAGTTATGCCGAAGCGGGCGCCAAGGATGCTTTAATGCGGATTGCCCGCGATAAAAATTATGCTTGCGCGTCTGTTGATTGCTACACGCTGGATATGGCGCCTAACGGCTGTCTGACAGGCGCAGGTTGCGCGAAGATTTCCGTGAGCGCTGATGCGGGAACAACGGAATATCCTAAGATCATTGCGGCCAAGGGAATCGTGCAAAATAAAACCCGAACGCTTGAGGTTCAGGTAACTTATGACTTGGCAGGCTATGGCGAAATAAATAGCGCCACCTGGTCGGAATTGACTAACTAAATTTGAACCAAATAAAAAAGCCCCGCACCATTTTTTACGAAATGATCAAGAATTTTTTTTAAAACAAATTCCAGTTGTTTTAAATTAACTCTTAAAAATTCATGAAAAATGGTGCGGGGTTATTTTTTTCCGATCAGGATCGAAACGTCATAGTCGGTATTATCCGGTAAATCGCTTCCCATTTGCACAGTGTATTTTTCCGAAATAATTTTTTTGATCAGAGCGATATAATTTTGAAGTTGGGCGCCGGTTGTTTTAAATTGAACGATTGTTTCTTTTAAGACAAGCTGGTGGCTGTCGATTTTCGTGCTGGTAAAACCCGCTTGGTTCAAACTATCTTGCAAGGTTTCTCCGGATTGGTTTTTCCCCGGGCCATTGAATATTTTAATAGTAATGGCGGCTTTGGCAGCGGCTATTTGCGGGGTATCATTGTTTTTGGCCGGAGAACTTGTCGCGGCAGTTGAGCTGGAAATATTCACGGCGCTTGGCACGGCGGGCGTTTCCAGGGAGTTCGGCGCGGGAAGCTCGGGCCAGCCGAATCTTTTTCTGATCAATTCGTAATTGGCCGCGTCAAAGCGGGGAACTTCATTTTTCAAGGAGGCGGTATTTTCGGAAAAAACTTTATTGATGCTGGTGGATAAAAAGACTAAAGTTTTAACGAATAAGATCAGAACGATGGCGGCAAAAATCAAGGTGATCGCGGGATAGATCATCTTGGTCAGCGGTAATCTCTTTAAAGAATTATTGGGTTTGGCGGGCATAAAGCGTGCCGTTAATAGTAATGGAAGAATTGCCATTCCAGCCGTTGGGAGGAGGGGCGAGCAGATTGATCGAACCGATCGCGGTCGCGAAAGGAAGTTTTTCTATTTGTTTAAGATAGGCCGACAGCGTATTTATCGTTCCATTTAAATTTATCGTGTAATCGGTTTTGACCACCGAGATCCCGCCGGCGTCCGTCGTCGGCGTAAAATTGCCGAATCTTAAATTCTGTTGCAGGGAATTCTGCTTGGCGATGCTTTCCAGAGCGCTGACAAAAGCGAGGATATTATCAGCGGGGGGATAAACATCGCGTATTTTCTGATCATTGTCCCCGAGCAAAGTGAGAGAATTTTTCAATTGCTGGATATTTTCGATCCTCAGGGTCAATGTCCGGGATAATTTCTCTTTTTGGGATAAGGAATCGCTTATTTTATTGATCGCTTTGCCGGTGAAAAAGTTGATGGTAACAGCTAAAATTATCGCCAATAAAGCGATGGTTGAATAGCGGGCAAGGATCATTAAGACTTGTTTTCTGTTATTGAACCACATAACTTGGATAGATCCCTCACCCGCCGGGGCGGGCTCGGGATGAAAATATCGGGTAATTACCCGATATTTTCATTTAAAATAGACCGTTTGAGGATCTTTCAGCTTGAAAGAAATGCTGAAAGGAATATCTTCTCGCTGCTCTAAGTTGGTCAGCGGTAAATTTATTTCGGCTAGCAAGGAGGAAGATTTTGATTTGTCCCGAAGTTGGTTAAGGGTGGTGCGGTTTTCGGCTATGCCGCTTAAGGTGATCGTTCCTTCGGCGGAAGGCAAGCTTAAGCCGCTGACAATGATGCCGCCCGTGACTAATCTTTGCAATTCCGCGATGACGATCGACCATTGCGGCGAGTTGGACATGATTTTCGCCGTGTCGGCGATGAGCGTGTTGGCGGTTTGCACTTTCTGTTCAACTTTGGCCAAATCGGGGACGGAAGGCAGACTGCTTAGATCATCGGTTTTTTCGGCGGTCTGCTGCTGCAGAGTGACCATTAACAGCCATACCCCCAGAAAAGAGGCGATAAAAAAAATAGCTAAGCCGACGATCAGCTTGGTGATGATCGAAGAGAAATTCACCGCCTTGTGGTATTTATAAGCCTTTTGCGCGCTGATCGGGGATAAGCTGACAAAATCATCCTCGGCGCGCGGAATGATCCCGCGGACCGCCGCTCCCAAAGCGACCAGCCAAGCGCCGGTATTTAATTCGGGGAAATCTATTTTTCTATCGATTGCCGGCATGTCTTCGCTAAGGTTGATGATCCGGGAAATTTTTTCATTAGCGGCGGATTCATAAAAATTGCTGATCTTTTCCGCTTCTTTCTTCAGCTTTTTTTCCGGGAAATCCGGCCCCAGGGTGCGGGAGAAGCGGATGACATTATTTTTGATGATGAAAAAATTATGGCTGCTTTGATTGGCGATCTTTAATAAGATCGCTTGGTCTTTTTCCTCGGCCGCGGCTCGCGTGAAGCTCTCGGCCGGAAATTCCAGGGCGATCAGATGGAAGGTCTGGCGGAGGCATTCCAGATAAGGATCGATGATTTTTTTGGGAGCCTCGGCGATGAATACTTCCCGCGACCCGTTTCCGGGAAATATTTCCCAAGAGCAATAAGCGTCGTCCGGTTTGAGCGGCAGCTGGAAATTAACGGCCAGCTTGATGGCCTCTTCTAATTTTGGCCCTTCGATATTTTTAGGGAAAGACAGGACCTTCACGTAGATCTTGTCGGCCGGAATGCTGGCGACCGCGTAATCGACCGGTATCCTAAGTTCTTTTTTGAATTCCAAAAGCGCTTGGCAAAGATCAGCCGGGTTTTTTATTTCCCCATTGATGATGATGCCGGCGGCCAAAGGGTGTTCGGAATATTCCCGGGCGGCGATCAAGCCGGTTTTTTTGTTCAAGCTTAATAAAACCAGCCGGAGGCAAGAATCAGAGATCTCCAGGCCGGCAATCGGCTCTTCAGGAACCAGGATTTTTTTAAAAAATGATAGAATCCTCATTTGTTTCGGTAAAATTTTCTCCGCCGTAAAATAGCATCCGTAACCGCGGATTATTATCCATTATAACATAATAAGTGCAAAAGTTCTAACTCGTTTTTTTATTGCCGCAACTGGTGTATAATTTAAAAATATGAATAATAAAGTTAAAATAGCGTGGTTTGGTTTGCATCTTGGCGAAGAGCCGCCGCTGGTTGGGGCCAAGGGTGCCGGTACCGTATTTTTTTCCGGCTGTAATTTGCATTGCGTTTTTTGCCAGAATTGGCAGATTAGTCAGGAGAATTTAGGCAAGGAATATTCGGTGGCAGAGTTGGCGCGAATAATGCTGGATTTGCAAAAGCAAGGCGCGGCGAATATTGACCTGGTAACGCCAACGCCCTGGCGGAGAGAAATAAAGCAGGCGATCATTTTGGCTAAAAAGGATGGTTTGCGAATTCCGATCGCCTGGAATTCCAACGCCTATGAATCAGCCGCGGCAATTAAAGATTTGGCCGGCTTGATCGATATCTATCTGCCGGATTTTAAATATGGCGACGACTTCGCGGCCGCGAAATATTCGCGTGCCTTAAGCTATGCGGAAGTGGCGGAAAAAGCGATCCGCGAAATGTATCGCCAAGTCGGTTTATTAAAAGTTGATAAAAACGGCTTGGCTGAAAAAGGTTTGATCATCCGCCATCTGATCCTGCCGGATAATCTGCCCAACACTTTTTCCGTTTTGGAAAAGATTGCTCTGATCGACAAGAATATCCATTTAAGCCTGATGAGCCAGTTTTATCCGGTTTATCGCGCGAAAGATTTTCCCGAATTGAATCGGCAAGTCTCGCGAGAAGAAATTGAGGCGGCGGAAAAGAAAAAATTCGAGCTTGGTTTGGAGAACGGCTGGACGCAAGAACCGGATTCGAGTGAAATATTTTTACCGGATTTTACCAAGCTAAATCCTTTTGTTTAATTTCTTTCTGGCCATGGCAGAGTCTCCCTCCGCCAGTCGGTGTATCGGGGACTCTGCCTGAATTGGCCGGATTCAGCCTCGCCGCAGTCTTCCCTCGGCAAACTCGGGACAAGCCGCCGCGGGACTGCGGCGTAATTGTGTCAATATGAAAAATATAAACAGAATTTTGATTATTCTTTTAAACCTGATGATTATTTCCGGCGGCCTGGCTTATTTGTTTTTATATTTTCATCAAATCGGCACGGCGGATGTTTTTTTCGCCGATCACCCGAATTTTATCATTCACGCCGAATTGGCCCAGGCTCCGGCCGAATTGGAGCGCGGCTTAATGTTCAGAAAATCATTGCCGGCCGATTCGGGCATGCTGTTTATTTTTCCCCAAGAAGCGCCTCAATCTTTTTGGATGAAAAATACTCTGATTCCGCTTGATATGATTTTCATCTCCGCCGACGACAAGATCGTCGATATTAAAAATGATTTTTCACCCTGCACCGCCGACCCTTGCCCGGTTTATCAATCGGTTGCTCCAGCCAAATATGTTTTGGAAGTTAATGCCGGGATTGTTCAAAAAGGAAGAATCATTATTGGCGAAAAGATTGTGATTGAAAAATGAGCCAAATTTTTGTCCGGTTGACTTTGATGGGGCAATAAGCTAAATTAGTATGATTGGATTTGTACATTTTTTAACGTCAGATAAGGCTACAATCACTTTAACGAAAGGGGCGATATGTTCAGAGTAAATGGTTCTCATTGGCTGGTGCCGAATGAACAGACAGAGGCGATTATTGCCATGGTGGAAAACGGCATTATCAAGTGGGACAACAAGCGGAGCTTGCCGCTCAAAAAAGGCGGTACGACTGATGTTTACATCAATTTGCGCGATATGCGCAGTCATCCGGAGTTGGTCGATTACCTGGCCAAATTGTACGCTAATCCCGTACAACGGCTGCGGGTTGATCGTCTGGTTGAAGTTCCGGACGCGGTAAGTCCTCTGGCCGGCCATCTTTCCGTCATCACCGGCAAGCCGCTGGTGACGATCAGGGAAGAAGCCAAACCCGGACGAGTGACCAAAGGAAAATTGATCGGCGAGATAAAACGCGGCGATCGGGTGGTGATCATTGACGACGTCGTAACCGACGGGGCTTCGAAGATCGCTCCGCTCGTTGAACTTCGTTCGGTCGGAGCAGTCGTTGTCGCAATTATAGTCATGGTCGACCGCCAGCAGGGTTGGCAGAAGAAATTGGCTGAAGCCGGTTTCGGCGATGTCGAAGTCTGGTCCGGAATGACCCTGCATCATGTGCGGCGCCATCTGGTCGAGACCAAACTGATGGAGCGCTGCGATCCGGAAATCGAAAAAAACAATCCGCTGATCGTCGCTTATGACGGCAAGCCGCCGGAAGAAGTTTTTTCTTATCTGGATCTGTTGCGTCCAGCCGGCTGCATTGCCAAAGTCAACGACATGTCTCTTACCGGGAATATAAATGAAGTCATCGCGGATCTTTCTGTTTATGCGCGGGTGATGTATGACCCGAAGTGGCACGATATTCCCAAGACCGTGACCAACGATTGCAAGCGGCTGCGGAAGACTCCGCCTTGGGCAGTTACCGTGCATGCTTCCGGTGGAAGTGAAATGGTCAAAGCCGCGGTCGAAGGAATGGCTGGAACACCGACTATCGTCTTGGCGGTAACGCTTCTGACTTCTATCGGTAGCGAGTGCGATAAAATATTCTGTCGCCAGCCGATCGATCAGGTGATGAAACTCGCCGAACTTGCTTATGACGCCGGGGCGCGCGGGTTTGTCTGCTCGGCCGAGGAAGCGGCAATACTGCGGAAGAAATATTCCGATGCGGTAATTGTCATTCCCGGGCTTCGTTCGCCAGGCAAAGATGCGCACGAACAAAAGCGGATTGGCACATTTATCGGCGCGAAAGAAGTGGGAGGAAATTTCTTCGTCGGCGGCCGGCAGTTTCTTGAGTCGGCTGATCCGGTGGCGGAGATTTTCCGGGTGCTGAAGGAAGAGTTGGGCGTTGAGCTGCCGACTGGTAAGTAATCAAAGCAAGGCAGTCAAAGTGAAGATAGATAGCGGTCACGACACGAGTCGGGACCGCTTTTTAAGTGTAACGATTGTCGTTATTTTACGTATATATTAATATAACCGGCCGGGCAAGAAATTTCTTGAGGCCGTGATTTTTTATGAAAAGCAAGGCTTTGGCGACAATTAAGATCTATTGGGCCAATATCCGCAAGCGGAAAATGGTATTTTTTGGCTTGGCAGGCTTGGCAATCGCGGCGGCTTCGATCGAAACCATCATTCCTATCTATTTTAAAAGAATTATCGACGTCATTGCCGCGCCCGGGGTGAAAGGAATAATGTATCAGGCCGCTTTCGGGTTGTTGCTGACCGCCGCGGCCTTGTCGTTTATCCGCTGGGCGCTATGGCGCGTCGCCGTCATTTTGGATATCAGGCTGGTTTCCCGGTCGATCGCCGAAATGAACAATGACAGCTTCCGGCATCTGCATCGCCAATCTTTTTCTTTTTTCAGCAACAATTTTTCCGGCACCTTGGTCAAGAGAGTCAATTATTTCACCCGAGCCTTTGAAAACATCACGGATAATTTTTTCTGGAATCTTTTGCCGATGATCGTCAACATGGTGATCATCATCACTGTTTTATGTTTTCGCAACGTGGCCATGGGGCTGGCCACCTTGGTTTGGCTGATCATCTTTTTCACCCTCAATTTCTTCTTCGCCAATTGGAAATATAAATATGACATCATGGAAACCGAGGCCATTTCCAAAACGACCGGATTTTTGTCCGACACCATCACCAATTTTTCCAGCATCAAATTATTCAACGGCAATAAAAGGGAAAACAAATCTTATTCCGATCTTACCGAAGATACGCGGAAAAAAATGCAGTACGCCTGGAGCACGGAAGAGATCTTCAACGGCACCTCTTCATTTCTGATGATCGTTTTGGAATTCGGCTTATTGATCTTTGCCATCCGGCTTTGGCGGCAAGGCTTGTTCACGCCGGGCGATTTTGTTTTGGTGCAAGCTTATGTGATTCTGATCATCGATCAATCCTGGCAATTCGGCAGGATGGTGCGTAATTTTTATCGTTCTTTTTCCGATGCCGAAGAAATGACCACGCTCTTGCAAACCACGCCGGAGATCGTTGATCGCCCCGGAGCCAAGGAATTGAAGGTAAGCGAAGGGAAAATCGAATTCAGCAAAGTTGTTTTTTGCTATCATGAAACCAGAAAGATTTTAGCTAACTTCAATTTGACGATCAAGGCCGGCGAAAAGATCGCTTTGATCGGCCCGTCCGGCGCCGGTAAAACCACGGTGATCAAATTGCTTTTGCGGAATTTTGATCTTACCGGCGGGCATATTTTGATCGACGGCCAGGATATCGCCGGAGTTACGCAGGAAAGTCTTTGGAAAAACATCAGTTTGGTGCCGCAAGACCCGGTTTTGTTCCACCGCAATTTGAAAGAAAATATCCGCTATGGCCGTCCTGGCGCTTCTGATGCCGAAGTCATCAAAGCTTCCAAGCTGGCTCATTGCCATGAATTTATCGCGGATCTGCCCAAGGGCTATGATACTTTTGTCGGCGAGCGCGGCATCAAGTTGTCCGGCGGCGAACGCCAGCGCGTCGCGATCGCCCGGGCGATCTTGCGCAACGCGCCGATCTTGGTTTTGGACGAAGCGACCTCTTCGCTTGATTCCGAATCGGAAGGTTTGATCCAGGATGCGTTGGAAAAATTGATGAAAGATAAGACCGTGATCGTCATCGCTCATCGCCTTTCGACCATCCGCAAGATGGACCGGATAATTTTCATTGATGAAGGAAAAATAAAAGAAGAAGGCACGCATCAAGAATTGGAAAACAAGCCGAACGGTTTATATCGCCATCTTTGGGAATTGCAGGCCGGCGGATTTATGGAATAAATTATTAAAATCTTTGCCACTTTTTTTAGAAAAAGTGGCGCATACAAACCACCCCCAGACCCCTCCTTGGAAAGGAGGGGAGGCGCGCAGGCCTTATTTCCTATCACTCCGCTAGTCCCGCTGCGGATTTGAATTACGCAAACAGCAGTAAAAATAAATAGCCCGGAAATCCGCGCAGATTTCCGGGCTTTTTTGATAGAAATAATTATCGGTCAACGAGGGCGCGGAGTTTCTCCGTGGCCCATGTTCAGGCATTCGCCGCCTATTTGTACGACAGGGGGAGCTTTCTGATAGTAGGCGGGTGGAATCGTATTGTGCGTTTCGACTTTTGGCGCCGCAAATTTTTTCAGAACGTGCGGCAAGACTGCATCACGTATGGAGTCGCGGACGGCCTTATTGACCCCCACTGGTCCGGTTATCAATGAATCGGTAGCTTTGAAGCCTCCAGGGAATTCTACCGGCTGTCTGAGCAACTTCTTTTTCATTTTGATCTCCTTGGGCAAAGGTAAAAGCGTTTTTTATTTGATATAACAATAACAAAGATTACCTTTTTTGTCAAGGTAAAAAAAGAGCCCGGGGACTTGAAGAAGTTCCCGGGCCTTGGTTAACGCTGATAAGATTTTCGCAGCATCAGCCGGCTTTTTAATGCTATTACATAGATCGGCAGGATTTGCTGGGCCAGATCGCGGCCAATCATTTTGACTCCGATTTTGGCGTCGATGCCGGACAGATCGCCGGCGCTGATCTTGGCCAGGGAATTTTCTCCTGGCTGGTTGGCCAAAAATCCATCAAGATAATTGAAAAAATTTCCCTTGCTAGCCGCATTGAGTATGTTGGCGGCGGTCATCGCGCTCTCGCGGTCTTCACCGAAGTTTTTTTCCGGCGCATCGGCCGCGGCCGATTGCAAGCCGTAAAAAAGCAGCGCGGCAAAAAGCGATTTGGGGCAATCAATACCCCAGATCAGCAGTCTTTTTTCCTTAGCCTGGTAAGTGATAAAAGGCCGGTAGTCTTTTAGGCTAAGGGGAATAAAACAGATCGACAGGCTGATCTTTTGTTTCGGATTATTTTTCAGCTTTGGATAATAGGCCGAATCGCCGAAAAAATATCCGAAGCGAAAAACCGGTTTGGCCGCCAAATAATCGGCGAGCAAAGTGGTGGGCGGGATCCTGTCCTGGTAAGCATTGACGAGATCGTTTACTTCCACCATCTTTTTTTCCAGCATGCTTTCTGATCCGCTTCCAATAAGCCACCAAGCGGCAGAATCAAGAGGATGCAGATCCAAATAACCATTAACGGCTTGCGCGTTCAGCTCATCAGACGTCTGTGCCGAAACAGAAACCGCCAAGATGGCGATGAAAAAAGAAAGGAACAACAACGTCATTTGTTTCATGATTGCCTCCGGTTTGAATGAAAAAGAGCTTTTCATCATCTTAATCTTTACCGGTTTTTTTGTCAAAATTATTTGTTTTCGCGGTAAAATTGGAATATAATTAGTTTAGCAATCGAGAACTAATAATTAATCAACTAATTTTATGACCAACACGCAAGCCAATCTTTTAAAAGCCATTGCCGGCGAATCAATGGCGCGGAACAAATATACTTATTATGCCGAGATCGCGATGAAGGAAAATTTGGTTTGGGCGGCCAAAGTTTTTGAGGAAACGGCCGATAATGAAAAAGCCCACGCTAAGGAAGAATTGGAGCAGATTGCCGGCCACACCGAGATGACCAATACTTATGATATTCACCCCTTAGGCAATACGCTGGATAATTTGCGCCACGCCGCCGAAGGGGAAAAATTCGAATTCGGCGTGATGTATCCGAATTTCGAGCGGGAAGCCCGCGAAGAAGGCGACGAGAAAGCCGCCAAACTTTTTCACGAGATCGCTGAAGTGGAAGCCAAGCACGCCGAGCGCTACACAATTATGGCTGACCGGCTGGAATCAGGAATGATGTTTACCAGTGAAAAAGAAGTCGAATGGAAATGCTTGAATTGCGGCTATGTCCACAAGGGCAAGACCGCCCCGGGAAAATGCCCGCTTTGCCAGAAGCCGCAAGGCTGGTATATGCAAATCGGAGTCGTCAGATAATTTTTAATCGAATTTTTTAAATAAATAATCCCGCGAGCATGACTTCGCGGGATTTTAGATCTAGTTCATTTTTTTCTGGTGGTGAAGCACCAGCCGATTTTGCCTGGAAATATTGTTTTATTCTTGTCGGCGAGATTGGCGGCGATGACGTGATAAGTGGTTGCCAGATAAAGCGGATGCTCAGGGATCAAGTAAAAAATTCCCCGGCGGCTTTTGATCGCACATTTCACTTCTTCGCCGTATTCGGTATAAAGGCAGCAAAAGGTGCCGGACATCTTTTGAATCACGAGACTGGTATCATAGAAGATGATCTTGATGAGGGATAGCGGGGGCACCTCGGTAGCGCTATCTGGCGGGCTAACGCTGTCGATAACGTCCATGAGGCTGAGAGGGGGCGGAGTATCGACAACAAAATTAGGGGGTTTGACGGCGTGAAAAACCGGCGCGCAACCAAAAAATAACAAGCAGTAAAGAAAGGGCAAGTAAACGATTCCTTTGATCATATTAGCTCCTTTAGCTAAGGTTCACTTTTCAATATGAGCAATATAAATCTTTTTTTCTCATTTGTCAAAGATAATGCCCATATCCTAGATACGTGATATAATTTAGTTATAATTAGGGATTTTACAGCAATATTTTTATGAATTGGTTTTGGCTAGCCTTATTAAGCACTACCTTGTGGAGCTTGACCACTTTTTTGGATAAATATTTGGTCAACCGATTTTTCCAGAAGCGTGGGATGACCGTTTTAATTTTTTTCGGCGCGGTGATCGGGCTATTGCTTTTGCCCGTAATTTTGTTGATCCGCCGGAATGTTTTAGAAATTCCGCTCCACGATATTTTTATTCTGATCGCTTCCGGAATCGTCTATGTTTTCGCGATTCTGCCGTATTTCATCGTTTTGCGCAAAGAGGATCCATCGACAGCTGCGCCTTTTTTTCAGGCTATTCCGGTCTTTTCGTTTTTTCTCGGTTTGATCTTCCTTCACGAAGTTTTGACTTTTAACCAAATTGCCGGCGGGCTGCTGATAATTTTTGGGACAGTTGGCATAGCGGTGGAATTTAAACGCGCGCGCCAGCGGATCCGCTGGCGGTCATTTTTGCTCTTGATGCTGTCAGTTTTTCTTTATGCCCTGAATATTTTTTTATTTAAATTCATCGAGACAGCAAGCGATTTTTGGACGACCAGTTTTTGGGAATATTCTGGGTTTGGCTTGGTGGCCTTAGCAATGCTGGCGATCAAAAAATATCGCTCCGATATCTGGGCGTTTTTAAAAGCTAATGGCCGCCGGATCGTAGGCGTCAGCGCTTTGAATGAGGCGATGAATATCGCGGCCAAGATCATTTTTAATTATGCCTCCTTATTCGCTCCGCTAGCTTTGGTTTGGGTGGTAGGTAGCGCCCAGCCTTTTGTCGTCTTGGTCTTGGGTGCGGTCTTAACTTTGTTTTTGCCGAAAATATTCAAGGAGGATATTTCTCAGAAAACTCTGGCGCAAAAATTCGTTTTCATCGCGGTTATTTTGATCGGCGCCTTTATCATTAATCGTTAATCAAGTGGCAGAATTAAAAAAAGAGGGTTTTATTTTGATCGACAAGCCGGCCGGCCCGACTTCTTTCGGGGTGATCGCCCGCTTGCGGCGGATTACCGGGATAAAAAAAATCGGCCATGCCGGCACGCTTGATCCGGCCGCGTCTGGGCTGCTGCTTTGCGCTATCGGCCGCTCGGCCACCAGAGAGATCGGGCGTTTTGTTAAAAAAGACAAAAAATATGAGGCATTGATCCGTTTGGGCATCACGACTGATACTTATGACCGCGAAGGAAAAATTTTAACCGAATATCATGGCGAGCCGGTTGATAAAAAAGAAATTAAAAAAATCGTGGCGACGCTATCAGGCAAACAAGAGCAGATTCCGCCGATGTTTTCAGCTAAGAAAGTCGGCGGCCGGAAATTATATGAGCTGGCCAGAAAGGGGATTGAAATTATCCGCCAACCCAATCAAATTGAAATTTATCAGGCGAAAATTTTAAAATATCATTGGCCGGACTTGCGTCTGCTGATTCATTGCTCATCCGGAACTTTTATCCGCTCGATTGCCGATGACCTTGGCCGTAAGCTTGGTTGCGGCGCGTATTTGTCCGGGCTTGTCAGAATTGCTTCGGGGAGCTATAAATTAAAGCAAGCGGTTCCTTTAGAAAAAATAAATAGCCAAAATTGGCGAAAACAATTGTTTTAGATCTTTTAAACAAGGACATTATGGTCTTTAAGGAGGTGCTCTATGGGTATTTTTTCCGCTTTGTTTGGAATGCCGACAAAGGTCAATAAGGAAGGCGGCCTTGGCTGTCAGGCGGAATTAGATGAATATTGGCGGGCAATCGCTCCGGACAGCAGCCAAGATCAAAATCCGCCTTCGTATCAGCATATCGAAAAAGCAATTTGCGCTCATTGCCACCATCCGAGTTCTTTTTGCGTCGGGGGAAACTGTAATAGATGTGGCCAACCGTGGCGAGCCGCCTGAAAAATTTCTTCATTAAGCGCCAACTGAATTTGGCGCTTTTCATTTAATCCTCACCTTGTATAATAATGAAGATGTGTTAAGATTAGGCATTAATTGAGACTGATAATTATGAAAAAATATTCTTTGGAAATAACTGTTTTTCTTTGCGGCGCGGCGCTGATGATTTTGGAGCTGGTCGGCTCGCGGGTTTTGGCGCCTTATATTGGCACTTCCACGATTGTTTGGACTTCGCTGATCGGCATCATCCTTGGCGCCTTGAGCTTAGGCTACTATGTCGGCGGGAAAATGGCTGATAAGGAAGCTGACCGGCGCAAGCTTGCCATTATCATTTTAGGCGCGGCTTTTTTTGTTTTGGCGATAGTTTTGGTCAATGAGGAAGTCCTGATTTTTGTCAGGGAAGTGACGCGCAATATTTATGTCACGGCGGTGGCCGCGACCATATTTTTATTTGCCGTGCCCAGTTTTCTCTTGGGGATCGTCTCGCCTTACGCGGTAAAGCTGAAAGTCAAAGATCTGCAGTATACCGGCAGGATGGTCGGCGATCTTTATGCCATTTCCACCATCGGCAGCATCGTCGGCACTTTTGCCGCCGGATTTTTGCTGATCCCTTTTCTCGGCACGATCAATATCCTGTATTTTCTCGTCGCCCTGCTGATTTTTGCTTCGTTAATGATTGTCCCGGGAAAGCTGCTTGGCGCAAGATGGGCCTTGATTATTATTTTGTTCGGGCTGATAATTTTTTTTCTGGCTAAAAGCGCTCATGCCGACGCGAGCCGGTTGATCGACGTCGACAGCCAATATAATCGGATCTGGATTGTTCCGGCTTCGGACGCGGAAACCAAACGGCCGGTTTTGCGCCTTTCTACTGATCCCTACGGCATCCAGTCGGGAATGTTCTTGGACGGCGATAATGACCTGGTTTACCGCTATTCCAAATATTATCGCCTCGCCGATGCGATCAATCCGGCGATCAGGACAGGGCTGATGATCGGCGGCGCGGCTTATTCCTATCCTAAGGATTTTTTGAAAAATCATCCGGGAGCGAGCATGGACGTGGTGGAGATCGATCCGGCGATGACCGAGCTTGCCAAAAAGTATTTTAATCTCAAAGACGACCCGCGTTTGCGTATTTACCATGAGGATGCGCGGGTTTTTTTGAATAATAATCAAAAAAAATACGACGCGGTCTATGTCGATGCTTTTACTTCCCATTTATCAATCCCTTATCAGCTCACTACCCGCGAGGCGGCGCAGGAAATTTATAACGGGATGAATGATAATGGCGTGGTGATCGTAAATATCATTTCGGCCTTGCAGGGTGGTAAGAGCAAATTCTTGCGGGCCGAGCTGGCGACCTACCAGGCGGTTTTTCCGCAAGTTTATCTGTTCCGCGTTTATAATACTGACGCTTACAAAGTGCAGAACGTGATGCTGATGGCGGTGAAAAGCCCGGTGCCGGCGAAATTGCAGAGCGACAATGCCGAGCTTTACAGCTATTTCGAGATGCTCTATCAGCAGCCGAACAAGAATGATTTGCCGGTTTTGACCGATGATTACGCGCCGGTTGACTATTACACGATGAACATGATTAAATAGGAGATTATTGAACTTTTAGCAAGGGAGGTAAAAATGGATCAAAACGCTTATTCGGAAGTGAGCGCGAATTATTTTTGCTGCGGCACAGCTGTTTGCTGCTTGGTTGCCGGGGCGCTAGTCGGAAGCATCATTGGCGTTATTTACGCTGTCAATAGTTTGTCTTTTTGGATGAGCGGCGCCTATGTCTTGCTGGCTTCCGGCGCCACTGCCGTAGTTTTGTCAATCTATATCGGCAGGAGTGAGTGCCATAAAATAGGGGAGATTATCACCAGTTCTTTCTTGGGATATACTGTCGGTTACTGCGTATTTTACGCCATTCTATTCCATTTGTTTCAGTTAGTATTTTAAGGATTCCCTTGATAGCGGCCATTGAATAAATGGCCTTTTTTATTGGTATTGACAATTTTAGCCGGTATGATATTATTTAGATAGTTGTCTAAACATCTAATAATCAGCTTTATTTGAATATATGGTATTAAGCAAGACATTTAATGCTTTGTCCGATCCGAGCCGGCAAAAAATATTGGAATTATTGAAGAAGGGCGATCTGGCGGCCGGAGCGATCGGCGAATATTTTAAATTCACGGCCCCGACCTTGTCGCATCACCTGGGCGTGCTTAAGGATGCCGACTTGATTTCGGTGCGCCGCGACGGGCAGATGCAGATCTATTCGCTGAACTTGTCGGTCTTTGAAGAGGTAGCCGAGAAGGTTATAAAATTTTTTAAGAAATAAATTAGCGTATTAGTTGATTAGTTAATTGGTTAATTAGTTTACGATTTAATAGGCAAAAATCATTAACCCATTCAACCAATTAACTAATTAACCAATTAACTAATATGAATCCCATCAAACTAACAATCAAATCCGAACTATTTTCCATCCTGCTGATCGCGATCTCTATCGCCGCCTCGTTTTATTTTTACGCGCATTTTCCCGACCGGGTGATAACTCATTGGGATTTCGCCGGCGAGCCGAACGGCTGGAGCGGCCGCGCTTTTGCCGCTTTTTTCTTTCCCGCGCTGTTTATCGCCATGTATCTGTTATTTATTTTTTTACCGATGCTTGATCCCAAAAAGGACCGTTATGCCGAATTCGCCAAAATTTATAATGTTTTTCGAAATCTGATTCTGGCGGTTTTGGTGGTTGTTTATTTTGTCGCCTCATTCAATAATTTAGGCGTAAATTCCAACGTCGGGCTTTGGGTTCCCGGAGTGATCGGCCTGTTGTTCATTGTTTTAGGCAACTATCTGGGAAAGATCAAGCGGAATTGGTTCGTCGGCATCCGCACTCCCTGGACCATGTCCTCCGAGACAGTCTGGAATAAAACTCACCGTTTCGGCGGCAAGGTTTTTATTTTCGGCGGCGTTTTAATGATCATCACCGGTTTCGCGCCGCTCTCCTGGCGCTTGCCAATATTCATCGCCGATATTATCATATTATTATTCGGAACCATCATATATTCGTACTTGGTTTATCGCAAGGAAAAGAAAAAATAACGGATAACAAAGAGCAAAGATCAAAGAGCATTAAGGAAATTGTTCCATGCTCTATGATCCATGCTCGATGATTTTATGTCTTTCTTCATCGATAGCGCCGACAATCCGAAAATAAAAAATATCCTCAAATTGCAAAGGCCCCACGAGCGCAAAAAGCAGGGGGTAGTTTTGGTTGAGGGCTATAAAGAAATTCTGGCCGCACTCAAGGCCGGTTTGAATTTGGTGGAAATTTTTTATTGCGCGACTTATGGCGGAGAAAATCCTTCTTTTTTCGGCGTGGACAAAGACAAAAAATTAATCGCCAATGTTTCGCGGGAAGTTTTTGAAAAAATCACTTATCGCGAAAAGCCCGATGGCTACATCGCGATTTTTTTGGCTCGAAATTTAAAACTCTCTGATGTAAAATTAAGCGCGGCGCCGCTGGTTCTGGTGATCGAGGGCGCGGAAAAGCCCGGCAATTTCGGAGCGATCCTGCGCACCGCTGATGCGGCCGGAGTCGATGTGGTCATAGCCAATGATCCGCAATTGGATATCTATCATCCCAACGCCATCCGCGCGAGCATTGGCGCGGCTTTTGACAAGCAGATCGCCATCGCCACCCGCGAAGAAACGATCGCCTGGTTAGCTGAAAATAATATTACGACTTACGCCACTTCTAAGCGCGCCACCAAAGTCTATGTTGATTTTGATTATACTCAAGGCACGGCTTTTATTTTGGGCGCCGAACATGCCGGCTTAAGCGAAGAATGGAAAGATTCGGCTGACGAATTCATCACCATCCCGATGACCGGTATCGTCGATTCGCTCAATCTTTCCGTCAGCGCCGGCATCTTGCTTTTCGAAGCTGTCCGGCAACGGAAAAAAATCCCCTCTTGAGAGGGGTGGCTCGCGCCTCGCGGGACGGGGTGTGTAAATTTGACTTTTCCAGCAGTTTTTGTTAGATTAATCATAGATTATAATGGTTGCCGCGAGGCAATTTTTATTTAGATTTATCATTCAGTTTAATTTGTAATTATAAATTTGTAATTTGAACGGGCGCCCATAGTTCATCGGATAGAACACGACCCTTCTAAGGTTGTGAGGTAGGTTCGACTCCTACTGGGCGCACCAAGAACATTATCAGAGTGTATTAAGTGACAATTAAAGGTGGTTGAGCTTGCTATTTAGTCCACAAAAAGATATAATGATCTTATGACATGGAATTATATAGCAGGATTTTTTGACGGTGAAGGATCTTTGGTCCATCACGGGAAAGGATTTAGGGTTACTATTTCCCAGACGAATTTTGAAGTTTTGGAATCAATTAGGACATTTTCCGGAGTTGGTTATGTTATTAAGCCAAGAAAAAGAAAAGCTCACTGGAAAGATAACTGGGTGTATTATGTGGCCCGGCAAAAGGATGTTTATTTTTTTATGATGAAGATGAAGCCATTTTTAGTTGTTAAAAGAGATCTTTTTCTTTCGGTTGAAAATAAAATTTTAAATTTTGTAAAAAGACAGAAAGAAAAAAATATTTTTCGAGAAAGAAAGGCGAACTTGGCCGTTAGATTAAGAAATGAAGGATATAGTTATCGAGAAATAGGAAAAAGAACGAATACTGATTTTGGACAAATAAGAAGAGTTATTTTAAAGCATGGTGGTCGTAGCTCAATTGGTTAGAGCACTCGGTTGTGGTCCGAGTGGTTGAGAGTTCAAGTCTCTTCGACCACCCTTTTTACCTAATATTAAACAAAAATACAGGATTTTAAAAGTCCTGTATTTTTGTTTTTTTATGTCTCCACAACCGGGTGCTCCACCCTTTTTATAGCTTTGGAAAAATAAAAAAACCTCGTTAAGCCAAATGACTTAACGAGGTGACGAATATTTCAGTACGCCGGTTTTTCAGCGCGAACTTCAATATGTTGGTAGTATCCATCGTGACTCGGATTATCCTTTGTCGGTTTTCCTTTCCAGGGATACGCCGATGTAACATCCAGGAGAAAAGGAGGGCGGCCTTTAATCGGTTGATTGAACATTACATATACTCCGCCGTCCTTTTCAATGTGTCTACTATAATAGACCGGATCTTTTGTCAGCGCTCTAATATGAACATCAGGCACGCTGTGGGCATGTGCTCCCGGCAGAAATATGCCGGTTATAACCGTATCTCCGATAGCAAGCATGTATTTACTGAAATCTATCGGTATATAGCCGCCATCTTCTTTTACCAGCATAACTCCGCCGCTCCAAGGGATAATCCGTGCTTTAAGGATATTGTAGGCGATACAGAATATGACAGCACCGATACAGAGAACAGAAAATGCTAACCACCCTTCATGCATACAACACTCCTTTTTTAAAGTGGATTTCAGTTTAGGTGTTTTTTGATGTTTTCTACGGCTATCGGCATCAGTCTGATCACGATCCAGATACAGATAATCAAAATTACCAAAAGAATAGGGTGATACAATATTCCTCTGACTAAAATGGTTAAAACGGTTATTAACGCCGATAAAGAAGCGATGATTGCAAAAAAGTCCATCATCAAGCTGTCGCCGTATCCGTGAATTCTGTAGTCCGCATAGGAGCCGTTTATCCAATCAAAGAATTCTTTCCATGATTTGGCCTCGGTTCGCAAGTTTATAATTTCAACCATTCGAATATATAACACTAACGGAATTGGTAAGAACAGCGCGGCATAGGTGATAACACCGCATACCGGCGAAACATTTTGGAAGAACCAATTTAATGTTGTCATGTCTGTCTCTCCTTCTTTTGAGTTTGTGCCTTTTCGGCTGTTTATGGGGGTTTCAGATATGTCATTAATTTACGACATTTTATTTAGTTGTCAACGAACTTTTAGTGCATGACTTGATTATAATAGAAAAGTGTGATATAGTAAATACTGTCGGCGAGTTCCGACAAATAACTATTTATTATCAATCTATGCTTGATACTGTTTTTGAGAAATTAGGCTTAAAATCGGAACATTCCGATGTTTATTTGGCTTTGTTGGAAGGCGGTTCAATGCCGGCCGGTAATCTGGCCAAGCGCTTGAATGTTCCCCGATCAACGCTTTACGGCTTGCTGGACGAATTGGCTCGCGGTGGTTTGGTTTTGCAGAACGAGAAAGGAAATGTTAAATTATGGCAGGCGGTCGATCCGGACAAAATAAAAAATATCATCAATGACAAAATCAACGCCCTGGAAAATACGCGCGGCAGTTTTGAAGCGATTCTGGAAAAATTAAAGAGTTCGCAGAAAACGGATTTTGTCAGCCCAAAGTTCAATTATTTCGAAGGCGCGGAAGAAATGAAAATAATGCTGAAAGATGTTTTGCTCTACGATGATCTGGATACGGAACTATGCTGGCCGGTAAGGGACGTGATAAAAGTCGTGGGCGAGGATTTTCTTTTTGAATTGAATAAAAAAAGAGTGCGCAATAATATTTATATCAAAGTTATCTGGCCGCGGGATAAGACCAGCGACGTGGAAAAAAATATTTTTCTCGCGCCAGGCAAGGAAGTTTTGCGCGAAGTGCGGCTCGCGCCGGCCGGCATGGAATTTTCCATGGGTTATTGGGCTTACGGCAACAAAGTGATGTTCATGTCGTCGAAAGCGGAAAATTTCGGTTTTATCGTGGAGAGCAAAGAATTGCGCCAGCTTTTGAAA
Organism: Patescibacteria group bacterium; assembly: GCA_028707065.1. Classification (NCBI taxonomy): domain Bacteria; species Patescibacteria group bacterium. The sequence continues at coordinate 154,709 of JAQTUZ010000001.1, forward strand.
ACGCAATTTGAAATATTGTGGAAAATTTCTGAACCGTTAAAGGCGGCGCCGGAACTTTCAAGAAAGTTTATGGATGAAATCGTTAAGCCGCCTAAAATTTGAGTATTTGTCGCCGGATGGCCTTAATCAATTTTTTATAGTATAATCAATAATTAATCATTAAAGTATGAAAAAAATTTTAATCATGGTTTTGGCGCTTGCTCTGATTTCGCTGGGCGTTTTTGGGGTGATGGGAAAAATGCTGGCGGCCACGGCCGAAACGCGGGTGATCACTTTTCCGACCGACCCGACTGTAACTTTTACCGACGATTTCGGCGATGCCCGCTCCGGGCATTTGCATGAAGCCAACGATTTGATGGGCAAAAAAATGACGCCGCTTTATGCCGCAGTTGACGGAAGAGTTCATGATGTGGAAATTCCGGAAGCTTCTTGGGGCTACGCGATCACTTTGGAAGATGCGGATGGCTATACCTATCATTATTTGCATGTTAATAATGACACGCCGGGCACCGACGATGGTTTGGGCGGAGTTAAAAATGCTTACGCGCCAGGCATTGTTCGCGGTGCCACAGTAACCAAAGGCCAGTTAATCGGTTGGATGGGCGATTCGGGCAACGCCGAAAATGTCGGCTCTCATTTGCATTTTGAAATTCGCCGGCCGGATGGCACGGCGATCGATCCCTATTTAAGCCTGGTTGCCGCGCGCGATCTGGGCAGTTATAATGTTGCGGCCGCGCTGGCCGGAAGTCCGAATATTAACACTGACAAAGGGTTGGCAGCCGGCGGCGGCATCGCGCCTTGCGTTTCCGGCTCATTGATAAAGATTCCGATCGTCTCCGCCGTTTATTATTGCGGCGCCGACGGCAAGCGCCACGTGTTCACCCATGCCAATGCTTTTTTCACTTGGTACAAAGATTTTAACGGAATCTTGACGATAACGCCGGAACAGCTGGCCGCCATTCCCTTGGGCAGCAATGTGACTTATCGCCCGGGAGTGAAATTGATAAAGTCGCCGAGCGGCTCGCAGATTTATGCCGTGGGAAAAGGCGGCGTCTTGCGCTGGATCAGATCGGAAGCAACGGCCGCGTCCCTTTATGGGGCGGATTGGAAGAAAAAGATTGATATCGTCCCCGACGCTTTTATCACGAATTATACTGAAGGTGATCCGATTTAACGGTTGTAACGCCATTGTGGTGGCTAAGAAATTTATTTGTCTGGCGTGACATTGGGCTTTTTGAACAAAAAAGCCTTTTTTGATCGTGCCCGGGAAATTGAGCGATCGATAGCGCTTGAATGTTTTATTAAATTATAGTAGTCTGAATTGAAAGATAAATCATTAACCGTACTTTAAAAAAGGAAAATAACCATGGATAAATTATCCTTTATGCTGCCCAAGCGCATTATCGACGGCCACGTCCATGGCCGGGATATGGACCAGGCAAAAAAGTCGACCGTGCTTCAGATTGTTTATGAAGCTGTGCTTTCCGGTTTGGGCATTATTTGTCTGATGCCGAACACGGATCCGCCGATCAATAATCTGCTGGTTTTGAAGCGCTATTTGAATCTGATTGATCACGCCCAGGAATGTTTTGGCTATTCTGTTCTCTGCTACGTTTTGTTCGGCGTGACCGATAATAATCTCACGGAATGCGAAAAAGCCCTGGAAGATCCCAAAGTGGTCGGTTTGAAGATTTATCCTTGGGGTAACGGCAAACCCGTAACTACCGGAACGTGCGGCGTGGCAAATCCGGCGACGATCATCGCGGCCATGCGCTTGGCCAAAGCCAAGGACAAAGTGGTCGAGGTTCACTGCGATGATCCGGAAATAATCGCCGCCGAAGGCTACACGATCAGGGCGGAAGTAGAATATGATCGAATGGTCATTGAATGCATGCGGCAAGTGCCGGGAGCCAGAGTAAAGATCTGCCATGTTTCTTGCTGGGCCGGCGCCGAACTTATTTTGGCGGCCCAGGCCGAGGGCTTGCGGATCGCCTTGGAAATATGCGCTCAATATCTCTGGTTCGATGACCAGGGCGCCAATTGGCGGCCAGGGCTGTCGCCCAATTATTATCAGTGTTTGAATCGTTTGCGCGGTCCGGATCAGCGGGAAAAACTGGTCGGGTTGCTTTCTCAAGACAGCAATTTGATCATTGTTTCTTCCGATCACGCGCCGCATACGAAGCTGGAAAAGCTGGCCAAAGATTTTCCCAGCGGCATTGTTTCATTGCACGAAAGAGTTCCGGTCGCGGTGACTTTTGCCAAGCGCCTTAATATTTCGGAGGCGCAAGTGGCCCGGCTGATCTCTTTCAATGAAGCTGATTTTTTGGGACTCACCATTGATCGCGAGCTGGTTCCGGTGGAAATCGTCGAAAGAGAAGACGATTTTGTTTACAATAACGGAGCCGTGGAAAATCCTTGGTTAGGAAGCAAAATGTTTTTTCCGGACTGGAAGGATTTGCCATTCAGGCCCGAAGTTATTTTCTAGTATTTAAAAGCCTCGGTTTGGATCGATCCAAACCGAGGCGTTTTTTTGTAGAAATTACTGGAACATTTTTACCTTTCCCGTCAGTTGGCTGACGTGAGACAGGCCATGGCGCTCGAGAAATTTCGGCAAGCCGTTTCTGATGTCTTGAAAAACGTGCTTATTGGGAAAAGTCTCGGTGCCGACGAAAACTGCCGCCGCCCCCACCAGCAAGAATTGCGCCGCATCGTCGACACAGGTGATTCCGCCGCCGCCGATGATCGGAATTTTCAGTTTCGACTGAAAGAGCTTGCTCACCTCGGCGACCGCCACCGGCATTATCGGATGGCCGGAATAGCCGCCATAATTCGTGCCGATCTTGGGCCGGAAAGTTTGAGTATCAATCACCATTCCTTTCAAGGTGTTGATGGCTGAAACAGCATCAGCTCCGGCGTCATCTACCGCGTGACCGATCTCCGCGATATTGGTAACGTTCGGCGTCAGCTTGATGATAAGATATTTGTCCGTAGCTTTACGGATTTCCGTGACCAGGCGATAGACAACACCCGATTCGACGCCGAAAGTCATTCCGCCTACTTTAACATTAGGGCAAGAGACATTTACCTCGTAGGCGGCGAAATCCAGCGGATTAAGCAGTTCTACCAACTCGACAAATTTCGGGGTCGAATCTTCGGCAATATTGACTATTATCTGCTTGCCCAATGCCTGCCAGAGCGGCCATTTTTCTTTGATAAACCGCTTGACGCCGACGTTGGCCAAGCCGATCGAGTTGATCATCCCGCCGCAATCAGTTTCACAGATTCGCGGACCGCGATTTCCCGGACGTTCTTCAAGCGTTACCGTTTTAGTAACGACAATATCCAAATCGCCGCCGAATTCCCGGGCGGTTTTTTCATCAAAACAGCCCGAGCCGTTGGTAATCGGCAAACCGAACTTAAGGGTCCGGCCGCTTTTCCCGCGGAGGATAGTCAGCAAGGGATCGTCCGCCGGATCTTTTTTCGATTTGACGGTTACTTCCGATTCCTCGCTTTTTTCCTTTTCCAGGACGAATTCTGACCAATCGATTTTGTCCGCCGGAAAGATCGGTCCGTGCTTGCAAGCCTGCCGAAAAGTTTTGTCAGTCATTTTGATGGCGCAACCTTGGCAAGCGCCGGTACTGCAAGCCATCAATACTTCGACTGAAACAAAACAGGGCGCGCCGTACTCGACGCATAGCTCGTTGACCTTGCGCAGCATCGGCCGCGGGCCGCAGGCGATCACCGCCGTATCCGGTTTTTTTTCGGCCAGGGCTTCGCGCAAAAGATCCGTAACTTTCCCGCCGTTAACCGGATCGTCTTCGCAGATGCTTTGGATGTCGGTCGGAAAAATTCCGAAATCGATCAAGATCTTATTGCCGAGCAGCTTCTTCTCCGTCCGGGCGCCTTTAAGGAATTGCACATTTTTTCCGGCTCGAATCGAATCCTTTACCAGAGAATACAATCCCACTTCGCCGGTTCCGCCGCTGACGAAAAGCAGATTCTTTTCGGGCGGCAGTTCAAAGCCCTGGCCGCACGGGCCGCAAATTTCTAATTCAGCTCCGGGCTGAAGCTTGGCATATAATCTCGTGTTGGACGATTCGCCGCCGACCGCTTCGATGATCAGATAAAGCACGTCGCCGTTGATCATGGCGATGGAAAATGGCCGCCTCATCCGCTTGCTGTTCAACGGCCGCAAAGTAACGAATTGCCCGGGTTTGATTTTTGATTTTTCAATTCCCGGAACCCGCAGTCGGAAGAGAAAGATTTCCGATCCGTCCTTGGTTTCTTTGATACTGAGAACTTCCGCATTGGCCGACATTTGTTCCTCCATGATTTCCGCCTTTCTGACTTAATTTATAGTTTATTGTGAATGTGCAAAAATTTGGAATATCGCCGGTACGAGTAGCGATATCTTCGGCTAATCTTATAATAAATTAGTGGCGCGGTCAAATCGGGAATACATCGCATTTCCCGCGGTTGACAGACGCGATGAAAGCGGTAAAATCTATATTAGTTACTTAGTTAATTAGTCAATTAGTTGAATGGTTGATAAACGGATGACTTAATTTGCTAATAAACTAAAAATTTATCAACCAATTGACTAATTAACCAATCAACTATGTCTTATCAAGAACATATCGAAGTAGTGGAGGGGAAGCAGCCGAAGAGCAAAATCATGCTTTACGGCTTAAGCACTTGCATGTGGTGCGAAAAAGCCAAAGAACTTTTGGACGAACTGGGAATTGCTTACAGCCATCTGACGGTTGATCAACTGGAGGGCGCCGATCAGGATGAAGCTTATGAATTGGTTTCCAAATATAATCCTGACCAATCTTTCCCGACAATTGTTTTGGACGACGGCAAAAGAGTGATCATCGGTTTTAGCGAAGACGAATTGCGAGCTTTGGCCGCATAATATTCCCCTCCCCAGGAGGCCCGCCTCCGCTAAAGCTGCGGCAGGGCAAGGGTGGCTCATCTTGAAAAAGATAGCTTGCCCAGCGAAGCTCCGCCGCGGAGCGAAGTTGGGGGGTGGGTTTCATTAAATAATTATCATGGAAAAAATAGTCATTCCGCCAAATGAAACCGAAGACCTGTTTAACAAACTGACTCTGCAAGGAGCCGGCCGTGGTTATTTTTTGAATCACAACGAAAAAATGGCGAAGAGCCTGTGCGAAGCCTTGTTGAAAAATGAAAAGCGCTACGGCCATCAGGTTTGTCCTTGCCGCCTTTCGGCCGGCAGCCGCGAAGCTGACCTGGACGTAATTTGTCCGTGCGATTATCGCGATCCTGATCTCCTTCAATATGGCGTCTGTTACTGCGGCCTCTACGTCACTAAAAAAATCTTTAACGATAAAACGCCGACCAAACCGATTCCCGAGCGGCGCCCTAATAAAGAAATAAGATTACAAAATAAACAAAAATACATGGAAGAACAAAACCAACCCAAAAATATCAACAAATTGCCTTATCCCGTGATGCGTTGCTCAGTCTGCGGTTACATCTGCGCCCGCGACGAAGCCCCCGAAGTCTGCCCGATCTGCGGCGCTTCTCACGACCGGTTCCAAAGATTCATTTAACAAAACAGGCCGCGAGGCCTGTTTTCGTTTGCTTTTATAGAAAATCAGTGCTATAGATAATTGATGTTCTTTCCCAAGCGTCTAGCCGTGGCATAGCAATCCGCAAACCCCGGTCAAAGCGCAAAACAAAGGAGAGGTTATGGCTACTAAAGCTCTTTCAGCAGGCCAGCAGCGGGAAATCATTTCCCGTATTGTCGGTCAGGTCGATTGGGATTCTCTTGATGGTGAATACTTACAAAAAAAGGTAATTAGTCTGCCACCAAAAGAATTCGGCAGGCAATTCACTGATTTTTTGCGTTACGGCTGCCAGTTTATCTTCAACAATCCCCGCCCCAAAGAACTTGCCCTCGTTGATTCTTATATTTTTCAGGATAAAAACTGGAAGGTTTGGAAGGGCCCGGTTGATGGCGATGGCTTATCCGGCGAAGAAGATATCGATTGGCGCTCGTTGGCGATCGATAAGATTGAGGCGCATAAACTAATTATCGCCGATTGTCTTTTGGAAGGCGAGAAAGTTATCGCCGCGGAAGAAATACGGCTGCGCCTAAGGAAGAGTAAAATTTTGATTCCGCTCGGCTTCAAAGCCTTTCAATATCTCTGGCTTGATTACCAGGCCGACCGTGGCGGTTCGATTCTTGAGTGGCTTTACCGGACAAAAGGGATTAGGCACCTTAATTTTATGGGAACGATTTTCTACACTAATCACTCCGGTGGAATCGGTTCCGGTTCGCGGATAATGCCTTATTTTCTGCGGCAGCCCGATTATTACTCGGGTCTTTGGGAAGTTAGCGATGAGTGGATGGGTTGTGATTTCGGCAGCGATCGCCCGACCGCTTGTTACCAAGCTTAAGTATGATAGCCGCGGTTTCCATTTCGGAAACCGCGGATTTTTTTGACTTTTGCCGGAATTATGATATTCTATTTTGAAACATTAAATTGGTTAGTACATTATATAACTTTAATGGAAAGGACCTTTTATGAGCGACAGTCCGGAAATTCTGGTAGTTGATTTGGGATCGCAATACACGCAAGTTCTAGGAAGAACTTTGCGCGAAATACGCTATCGTTCGGTCATTTCTTCCCCGGTCAAGGCTGCCAAACAGCTGGAAAAATGGAAACCCAAGGGAATAATCCTCTCTGGCGGCCCGGCCAGTGTTGATGATAAAGATGCGCCGCAACCCCCCGAAGGAATTTTAAACCTGGGGATACCCGTACTGGGAATCTGCTACGGCATGCAATGGACAACGCGCGAACTGGGCGGAATTATTACGAGAGAGGTTGAAAAAAAAGAATATAGCCAGGCGAACGTTCTTCTTTCCCGACACGACCCGCTCTTCGCCAATCTGCCTCGGTTGAACGGAAACGACGAAGTAATCGTCTGGGCAAGCCATGGCGACAGCGTCAAGGAATTGCCCAAGGGATTCAACCAGATCGGTGTTTCTTCGGATGGAAAAACTATCGCCGCCATGAGTTGCCCAGAAAAAAGGATCTGGGGGCTGCAATTCCATCCTGAAGTGACGCAATCAGCGCCCGGCAAAGAAATTTTAAGAACATTTCTTGCCGACATTTGCGGCTGCCAGCCGAACTGGGAACCTGAAGACGCAATCAAAGTAAAAAGGGAGGAAGCGCTCCGGATCATCGGTGATAAAAAAGCCATCATCGGTTTTAGCGGCGGCGTCGATTCTTCCACAGCAGCAGCGCTGCTGTCTCCGGTCTTGGGCGAAAGGCTGCTGGGAATTTGCATTGATACCGGATTCTTGCGGGAAGGCGAGCTGGAAGAAATAAGGAAAAATGCCAGCTTAGCCGGAGTAAAGTTGAAAATCGTACATGCGGCTCGCCGTTTCCGCCGAGCCATTGGCAATACCAATGACGCGGAAACAAAACGCCGGCGCTTCAAGAAGCTTTACGCCTTAATCTTGAAAGAGGAAGCCAAAAAATTCGGAGCCTCTTTCATTATTCAAGGTACGCTGGCAACCGACATCATTGAATCGGGCAAGGCCGGGGAATCAGCCCTGATCAAGTCTCATCACAATGTCGGCCTGAATTTCGGGCTCGAAGAAATCCGGCCGTTCAGCGATTTATTCAAGTACGAGGTGCGCGATCTGGCCAGAAAAATGGGATTGCCGGAAAGTATTTCCGAGCGTCAGCCTTTTCCCGGCCCGGCTCTGCTTGTGAGAATTATCGGTAAATCAGCAACGCCCAAACGGATTAAGATCGTCCGTTGGGCCGATGCCAGAGTTACCGAGATTTTGAGGAAACACAATCTCTATGACGAAATTTCCCAGCTGATCGTGGCACTGGACTGCACGAAGACCGTCGGAATCAAGGGCGATGGCCGAGTCTATAGTTATGCAGTTATAGTCCGCGGCGTAAGCACGGTGGACTTCATGACTTTGCATGGCTATCAAATTCCGGCCGAGGTCAGGCGGGAAATCACCGCCACGGTTACCAAGCATCCGAAGATCGTCAGAGTATTTTACGACGAAACCAACAAACCTCCGGCCACCACGGAAATGGAGTAAGGCTGGGCAATTGAGAAGTTTGAATTACAAAAGACCGTCGACACAATGTCGGCGGTCTCTTTATTTGCCAAAATATTTTATTCAATGCAGCAGTCGATGACTTTTTTCACCAGATCACCCAGCTTGCCCATAAAACCCTTCTTTTCGGTGTCGGCCTTATTGAGAGCGTTGTCGGGAATCTTTTTGATATCGCCGACGTTCAATAATTTCATATTCAATCCCCAAAACAGCGAATAAAGATTATAAGCCTTTTCGAACAGATTATAGGCTTCATCTTTCTTGCCCATGCCCAATTGCTTGGTGCCGACTTCCATTAAGCGCATCGAAGCGGAAAGAAGATGCTTGGAAATGCACCAGACTTCGCCCTCATATTCCTTGATTATTTTTTTCAGCAATTCCTTGCGCATCTCGCGCACATCCTTGATCATATCGTAATATTCGGTCTTGCCGGTTTTGGCGCCGGAAAAAAAGAAATGCTCCTCGATGGCGATCAGGTTCATGATCGCGATCGAAAGATCCTGATCAGAAGAAAGATCCATTTTTTCCTGCTTTTTCATCTGATCGGCTTTCTCGATGAATTCGTTTAAAGTTTTGATGGGGTTGGCGTCGGACATATGATATAAAATGTAATACTAATTGCACGAATACATACTAATATGACGAATGCTCACAAACACTTATTCGTTATATTAGTATGTATTCGTATGGCATTAGTATTACATTAGGAAATTTTTTACTTAGTTAGGTAGTAAAAGACAATGCTCAAAATTATCAAAGGCACGATCGGGAAGACGACTTTTTCGAACGGGAAATGGGCGCGGCCGTTATTTTTTTTCTTGAAATACTCGTAAAGCAAAACCGCGACCATAAAAAGGATGCTGCCGGAAGCGATGCCCACCGCCATCTTATCGATGCCGCAGCCGCAAAAAGTTTCATAGCGAGGCAGGCGCAGATGAATGATCTTTAAAAAATAAAGCGGCAAAACAACCAAGGCGTAATAGCCGATGGTCACTAAAATTTTCCGGCCCTTGAAATGGACATTCTTTTTATTAAGCCAATTGATCGTCCAAAAAATAAGGGAGACGGTCAGGCCGCCGATCCAAATCCCGGTGATGCTGTCATCGACGCCCAGATAGCGGGACAATTCAATTCCGCCGACAACCGCCACGGTGCAAACCGGGCAGACCGCCAAAGCCGCCTGCGGAAGTAAAAAGTAAAAAGTAAAAAGTAAAAAAGGGATAAAAAATAAAGTATATTTTTTCATTTTATTGTTTTAGTTTTTGCTGAAAATAATTTATTGCGTCCTGGTCGCCCATATAGCACTTGCCGGTCGGGCCGTCCCAGATAAAAGGCACGCCGACGTCGTAAGGATTGATGCCGCACTGATTGGCTTTTTCGCTCAAAAGTTCGCTCTCGGGCGTAACCTTGTTGGCAAAGACTTGTTTTTTATCAATTTTTATTTTTTGCCCGACATTATTATCAGCCAAAAACTGCTCGACTATTAAACAGTGCGGGCAGTCGGAGCGGAAAAAAAAGTCAATCTCGGTCGAAGTGGCTTTTGTCTGGCCGGTTATATTTTTATGCGGGATAACGAAAATATTGGGGCTATATTTTATGGCGATGAAGGCGGAAATGCCCAGCAAAACCAGCGCGCCGACAATAATTAAAATCACTTTTTTGTTCATATTTTTTAATATTTTTACAGTGTTTATTTAAAATATCAGTAGATTATCATCTTATCATTTGTTTTTGCCGGGGTCAATTCTGTGCTATAATATAATCAGTTTACCACGGAAAGAGCCTTCGGGATAAATTAGTTTTATACCTGGGGTGGGGGTATAAGGAATCCTGCCGCCAGTCCGGACATTCGTCAATATCTTAATTAATTTAAAATATAACTTATGAAAAAATTTTTATCGCTTTCTTTGCTCCTTGGCGCCGTCATTTTAATGGCGAATAGCTGCGCGACATCGCCCGCGGCCAATAAGAATATTCCGCCCGCGGCCAATACCGGCGGCTTTACCGTCGCGCCGGGAGCGCCAGCCACAACGCCGACACCGACCCCGGCTCCGGTCAGTAATACTCCCAACGCATCAGTGAGTTCGTCTTCAACTCCAGCCCCGACCCCTCCCCCTGCTCCGATCACGCCGCCAGCTGTTACCCAGGGCCAGGTCAATATTCAAAATTTTTCCTTTAACCCGGCCGAAGTTACCGTTGCTGTCGGCGACACCGTAGTTTGGACGAATAATGATTCGGTGCGGCACCAAATCGCGTCCGACTCTTTCAATTCCGTTCCTCTCCCGCAAGGAGGTTCTTTCTCCCATACATTTACCGCGGCCGGAACATTTGATTATCATTGCGCCATCCACCCTTCGATGACCGGCAAAATAATTGTCAAATAAAAAAAATTGGAACCTTTTTTAAAAAAAGGTTCCAAGACCTCCAAAAATTTAAGGTGTCAAACACAAATTTTTGAGCGTGCAAAGCCCTACGGCCCAAAAATTTGTGTTTGACAATAATTTATCTAATTATGCTGACTAACATCACTTATTATTTGATCTTCGGCAAGCCGCTGATAATGTATCTCGGCATCATCACTCTTTTGTCTTTTTTGTTAACCGCGACCGTCGGCTATCTGGTCTTTTCCGGCAAGGCCAAGCCGCCGATTATAACCTTTAATACGCATCGCTGCCTGGCTTACATCTCGATCGGTCTGGCGCTTATTCACGGCACCCTCGGAATCCTCGTGTTTTTCCCCATAAAATAAAGCAAAAACAGCTCCCTCCCGGGGGCTGTTTTTTTGTTGAATTTGCCGATGTTTTGAATAATTTTTCCAATTTGACTTTAGCCATAAAATAAGGTTAAATAAGGAGTTGGCTCTTTGACAACATAACAATAATGAATATAAAAACCCAAACAGAAAGGATTAAATATGCTGCATCTTTTCAAATCAAGGACGGAAAAATTTGAGTATTGTTTCAATATTCAAACATCCAGTCCGTTAATGCCGGAGGAATTGCTGAAATTGAAACAGGTCTTGGCTGACGGTTTCGTGCCCAGCGGAGTGGTTGATAGTTCGGCCTTATCCGGAAAATCAGACATGATAGTTGAACTGGGTCCGAGAATGAATTTCGCGACGGCTTATCAGACTAGCCTTCTTTCCGTGTGCCGTGATTGCGGTTTGACCAAAATCACCCGCATTGAAAGGTCGCGCCGGTATGTCCCTGATAACGGGGCAAACCGGGAAGAGTTCATTAAAAAAAATCATGATCGCGCGGTTGAATGCCATTACCCTGAACCGCTTTCGACTTTCGAAACAGGCATCGTGCCTGTAGCGGTCTACAGCATTCCCATGGGGATGCTGGGACCGGACGCTCTCAACGGCATTGAGGGCTTGGCGATGGATGAATGGGATAGAAATTTTTATTACGATTATTTCGTCAGGCAGGAAAATCGAGACCCGACGAATGTGGAAATTTCTGATCTCAGCAATGCCAACAGCGAACATTCTCGCCACGGGTATTTCCGCGGCAAACAGATTATCGATGGCCAGGAAATGCCCCGCAGTTTGATGGAAATTGTGAAGAACACTTTGGCGGTCAACCCGAACAATAGTGTGATTGCTTTTTCCGACAACTCGAGCGCGATCCGCGGTTACACGGTCTGGACGATAATTCCGTCGCAGCCGGGAACTCCGTCGCCATTCGTGAAGACGCAGGTAACTTATCACTTGGTCTTCACGGCCGAGACACATAATTTTCCTACAGGGATTTATGCTTTTGGCGGCGCGGAAACCGGTACGGGCGGACGGGAAAGGGATAATCGGATGACAGGAAGAGGGGCTTTGTTGATCGCCGGAACGGCCGGATTCTGTACTGCCAGCTTATTGATTCCTGGTTACATTCGGCCCTGGGAAGATCCGACCTTCGCCTATCTGCCGACTATGGAAACGCCTTTGAACATTATGATCAGAGCTAGTGATGGTGCTTTCGATTATGCCAATAAATTCGGCGAGCCCGGAATTCTCGGCTTTACTCGTGAATTCGATATGCGGCTACCAAATGGCGAACGATGGGGTTTTGTTAAGCCCATTATGTTCACCGGAGGCATCGGACAGATCGATGACCGGCACATCCACAAAGCTGAACCGAAGAAAGGAATGAAGATTGTCAGGATTGGCGGACCGGCTTATCGGATTGGCAAGAGAGGAGGCGCCGCTTCCAGTCTGCATCAGGGTGAGAACGATGCTGAAATCGATTTTAACGCCGTTCAGCGCGGCGACGGAGAAATGGGAAACAAAGTAAATCGCGTTATCCGCACCTGTGTGGAAATGGGCGATAAAAATCCTATTCTATCCGGTCATGATCAAGGAGCAGGCGGGCCGGCGAATAATCTCAAGGAAATAGTTGGCGATGCCGGCGGGAAAATTGATATTGTTAAGATCAATATCGGCGATCCCACCCTTTCCGACGAAGAAATCTGGATCTGCGAATATCAAGAAGGCGACGCTGTTCTTATTTATCCGGAAAGCGCCGATCTTTTTGCCGCAATCTGCGAACGAGAAAAAGTTCCTTGTGAATTTGTCGGTGAGGTTACCGGAGACGGTCGGTTTGTGGTAATTAATTCCAGAAATGGAACGACGCCGGTCGATATCGATCTGAAGAAAGTACTGACCGGTTTGCCGCAGAAGATTTTTACGGACAATACTGTTGACATGAAACTTGAACCGCCTCTGTTGCCTGCCAAGCTGGACATTGCCAAGGCGCTTCATTTGGTGTTCCAGCTGATCGATGTCGGTTCCAAGAGGTTTTTAACCAGCAAGGTTGATCGCAGCGTGACGGGTTTGATCGCCCGCCAACAATGCGTCGGGCCGTTGCAGCTTACCTTGGCCGATTGCGCGGTAATCGCGCAAAGTCATTTCGGCCTGACCGGAGGAGCCATTTCGATCGGTGAACAGCCGGTAAAAATGCTCATCAGTCCGGAAGCCG